>JAACJX010000299.1 GCA_014237545.1 Ardenticatenia bacterium
CCCTGCCGGATGGGGTAGCCGCTGAGGCTGGAAATGAGCGCGTATAGCTCGGTGGACGACGCGCTATCGCCGTCGATCCCGCCGTAGGTCTGCTCAAACGTCAGGCTGGCGTTCAGCGACAGCGGCTGGTGCTGGGCGTAGGTGCCGCCTAGGAAACCGTTCAGCGTCAGCACCCCTTTCTCATGGATGGGGCCGTCCATATCGGTCTCGCGCTCGATGTGGAGCAGGCCGTTATCGCCCATGAACGTGCGCGCGCTAATGCGACCGGGGTGGCCATAGATAAAATCGCCCACCTCGCGCACCGACAGGCCGTTCACCTGCCCGACCGTCTCCCCGTGGGTGGCGATGAAGATCGCCCCTTCGAGGATCTCTTCGCGCAGTTGCTCGGCGTCCTGGCTGGCGCGATGGATACGCTCCTTGAGGGCGTTGCGCACGTCGTCGGCCGTCACAAGGTCGTGGCCGTCAATACCCGCCCAAAAATTGGATTCGCGCACCAGATCGGCGATCGCCCCGAAGCGCGTGCTCAGCTTGCATTGGTGCTCGGCCAGGCGCGCGCCCTGCTCGACGATTTTGGCTACGGCGTCGCGGCCGAAGGGGCGCAGCTTTTCATCCTGGCAGCGCGAAGCGATGAACTCGGCGTATGACAGCTCATTGGCGGCGTCGCGCGGCATGTTGTCGCTGAAGTCGGCGCGCACCTTGAACAGATCGCTGAACTCCTCGTCGTTCCAGTAGAGCGAATCGTAGACGCCGGAACTGCCCAGTAAAATGATNTTGACGTCCAGCGGGATGGGCTGCGGCCACAGGGAATTGGCGATGATGGGGCCATCGGNAGACTGCGGCCNCATCTCGATCTCCTGCGCCTTCANGGCGCGCTTCAGCGCNTCCCAGGTCTCCCGCTGGCGCACCAGATCATAGGCATACATGACCAGATANCCGCCGTTGGCNCGATGCAAGTCNCCGGCCTTGATCTGCGTGAAGTGGGTCGTCACGGCGTGGCCCTGNGTCTCATACTCCAGCCGCCCGAAAAGGTTCTCNTAGGTGGGGTTCAACTGAACCACGACCGGCGCGCCTTTGGCATCCGAATTATCAACCAGNACATTGACTTCGTAGCGGCGCAGGTCGATGAGTTGGTCGAGGTCTTTTTCTTCCAGCCCNGGCGCGGCCCGCGCGACCTGCTCGCTAAGGTCTTCGCGCATGGCGTCCAGATAATCGCGAATGACCGGCACCTCGACGTACTGCTCGCGCAGCGCGGCGAACTCGTCCTGGATGGCGGCCTCGGCGACCTGTTTGTCCAACTGGCGGCGCTCCTCGCGGGCGTCGCGCTCCACGATNCNCACCTCGCGCAAGATGTTTTGCAGCTCCACCTGCAACGCGCGCTGCGTTTCCCGGCGCGCCTGCTGCTCGCCGTTGCCGTTGGCCTGTTCGCCACTCTCCTCCTCGCTGGCCGCCAGGATGGCCAGACCGGACGGGGTATCCTGGAGATCAAAGCCCTGGTCGGTCGCCTTGCGCTCCAGNGCATCCAGCCGCTCCTCGCGCTGTTCGAGGACCTTTTGCTCCAGGGTATGGATAGCGTCGCGATAGGTNCTGCTCTCCAAGGCCTGGGTCAGTTCGATCTGCAGAACCTCGGCCAGCTTCTTCATTTTTTCGGCGAAGATGGCGCCCTGGCCGGGCGGCAGATGGATCACTTGCGGCCGGTGGGCGGCCTCGAAGTTGTAGATATAGAGCAAATCATCCGGCGTCGGCTCCTGGCTACAACGCTCCTGCAAGAAATGGCGGATGGCCGTGCTACGGCCCGTGCCCGTCGAGCCGGTGACGAAGATGTTATACCCCTTGCTTTTTAGCCCCATCCCGAACTCGAGCGCCTTCGTGGCCCGCGGCTGCCCAATGATCGCCGTCGTCGGCTCCAGGTCCGCTGTTGACTCGAACGGCAGAATGGATGGGTCGCATACCAGACGAAGTTTGTCCGGTGAAAGAGCTTTCACTTTTACCTGCATATAATTATCGTTTCTTACCTCGGTACATGGGGGCTAATGTCAAATCATACTGCTACTTGGGGGGAATGGCAAGAATCAGGTTGGTGCGCGGCGGCTAGCGTGATAGCATTTATCGAGCGCTCACTCATCGACGGAAACGCTGATCGACGGAGGAAGAAATGTTTGACTTCACGGATCAGGTGGTCATTGTGACAGGTGGGGCGGGGAATCTGGGGCAGGCTGTGACTCGCGCCATCCACGCCGCCGGCGGGCGCGTGGCGATCGTCGTTCAAAAGCGCGAGGACGCCGTCGCGGTCTTTGGCGACGACCTGCCAGAGAGCGACACCTGCGCCTATGTGGCCGGCGATCTGACGGATGAGGAATCCGTGGCCGGTATCGCCCGACNCGTATTCGACGCGTTCGGNCGGGCCGACGTCCTCGTCAATACCGCCGGCGGTATTCGCGCCGGGACGCCCACGCATGAGACCCCCGTCGCCGTGTGGGATTTTATGATGAACCTGAATGCCCGCACCACCTTCCTGATGTCGCGGGCGATCATTCCCCGGATGATCGAGCAGCGACACGGCCGGATCATCAGCGTTGCGGCGCGGGCCGCGCTGAAGGGCACCGCCAAACACGGCCCGTATAACGCGTCCAAAATGGCCGTGATNCGGCTGACGGAGACGATGGCCGCCGAACTGCGCCATCATGGCATCACGGCCAANTGCATNCTGCCGGGGACGATCGACACCCCGGCNAACCGCGNCGAAACGCCCGAGGCTGACTTTNCCCGGTGGGTCAAGCCGGAGTCCATGGCCCAGGTGATTTTGTTCCTAGCCTCCGATCTGGCGGCCGATATCAATGGGGCGGCGATCCCCGTCTATGGCCGCAGCTAGTNCGGGCGACGCGACCCGACTCACNAAAACCACCAAACTCATCTTCGGGATGGGAGATTGGGGCACGTCGGCNGCGTCGACGGCGCGCAACGTCTTCTGGTTTGTCTTTCTNACCAACGTCGTCGGCCTGAACGCCGGNCTNGCCGGGGCCATATGGCTTGTCGGCCGCCTGTGGGACGCCATCAACGACCCGCTCGTGGGCAGCCTCAGCGATCGCCTGCACTCGCGCTGGGGGCGGCGGCGGCCGTTCCTGCTGGCCGGCTCCNTCCCCTTCGCCCTGACCTTCTTCTTGATGTTCGTCGTGCCGCCGTTCGANAGCCGGGCCGCGCTGGTGCTCTATTACAGCGCCGTCTTCCTGCTCTATGACACGCTCTACACGGTGGTCAACGTGCCCTATCTGGCATTGGTGCCTGAGCTGGCCCAGACCTACGACGAGCGCAGCAGCCTGACCGGCTGGCGAACGGCCTTCTCTTTCCTGGCGCAACTGGTGACGGCCGGCGCGTTCAAGCTGCTGGCCGAAAATGTTTTCGCCCCCTGGTTTGGCGGCGGGCCGGAGGGGATTCGCCTGGGCTACCTTCTGGCCGCCGGCCTGTGGGCCCTCAGCATGGCGTTGCCGTTTATCTTGCTGGCCCTGAGAATCCGCGAGCCGGACATTACCCCGGTGGCCTCGCCCATCAGCCCGTTGGGCAACTTTCGCCAGGTGTTTCGCAATCAGCCGTTCCGCCTGGCGGCGCTAATCTATTTGCTCTGCTTCACGGCCGGGGATTTGATTTTGCTCGTTTTCGTGCGTTACCTGATCGACTACGTTCAGATGCGGCCGGGGCTGGACAATCTCGTGCTGGCCGTCGTGCTGGCCACGTCACTGGTCAGCATTCCCCTTGTGCTGATCCTCATGCGCCGCACCGACAAGCGAACGGCCTATCTCATCAGCATTAGCTTTATGGTCGTCGTTCTCGTGGTGGGGGCGTTCTTGCCGCCGGGCGGNCAAAATCTCATCTTCGTCGGCGCGGTTCTGGCNGGGATGGGTTTCGCCGCGATGAGCATNATCCCGTGGGCCATCGTCGCCGACGTCATCGAGGTCGACGAATTGCAGACCGGTGAGCGCCGCGAGGGGCTGTACACCGGCTATCTGGTGTTCTTGCGCAAGTTAGCGACTGGTATCCTGGTGTTCGCCGCCGGGCAGATGCTGAGTGCCACCGGCTTCATCAGTTCCAATACCGGCAGTTTGTTCATCGAGCAGCCCCAGGCCGCGCTGAACGCCATGCGCTTCATGGTGACGGTGGTCCCGGCCGTGGCGCTGTCGCTGTCGCTCGTGCTGGCCTGGCGCTTCCCGCTGGACAGGGAGACCCATGAAGCGATCCGGCGCGAACTGGAAGCNCGCCGCGCGCAACAAACCACGCCGACGACGTCCTAGCTGAGCATTGTCCCCTGTCGTCTGGCATATTGCNGCTGAAGTTGATAAAAAAACCTTTGGGCAGGCTTGAGTCATGCCCATGATTAAAATGTAGAGCGATTTGCCAAATCGCTGGCGATTTGNNAAATCNCNCAACGGATAAGGAGTGTTCCCATGTTACAAATAGGCGATTCTGTTCCCGATTTCGAACTGNTGACCGACGCCGGCGAGNCGCTGAAGCTGTCGGAGTTGCGCGGCCGCCGCGTCGTGCTCTTTTTCTTCCCNAAGGCCGACACCCCTGGCTGCACCAAGCAGGCCTGCGGCTTCCGCGACCGCTTCCCGCGCATCGAGACGGCGAACGCCACCGTCCTCGGTCTTAGCCCCGACCAGCCCAAGGCGCTGGCCAAGATGGAAAGAGAAAGAGAGTCTGCCCTACACCCTGCTGTCCGATCCCGACCACGAGGTGGCCGAAGCCTTCGGCGCGTGGGGCGAGAAGTCGATGTATGGCAAGAGCTATATGGGCATCCTGCGCGGCCACGCCATCATCGGCCCCGATGGCACGATCGAAGATCTGCGCGTGAAGATCAGCCCGGAAGAAAGCGTCGAGGAAGCGGTCAAGTTCATCGACGCCCAGGCAGCATAATCTAGCCACGGATAAAACGGATTAAATAGCCATCCCTCGATAAATCCGTTTCATCCGTCTCCATCCGTAGCTATTCCCCCAACGAGGAGGCAACTGTGCGCGCGATTCGCTTTGAGCGGTTTGGCCCCCCGGCCGAGGTGTTGGAACTCGTGGACGTNGCAGCGCNCGAGCCGGGGCCGGGGCAGGTACGGCTCCGGTTGACCCACCGGCCGATCAATCCGTCTGACCTGCTGACGATCAGCGGCGAATACGGCTCCCTGCCGCGGCTGCCGGCCACGCCCGGCTTCGAAGCCGTCGGCCGCGTCGAGGCGTTGGGCGACGGCGTGCGCNGCCTGTCGCCCGGCGCGCGTGTGGTGCCGCTCAGCGCCGGCGGCACGTGGCGCGAGTCGGTCATCGCCGACGCAGCCATGCTCGTGCCCGTGCCCGAGGCCGTCGGCGACGCCGCCGCGGCCCAGTTCGTCGTCAACCCGGTGACGGCCTGGGTGATGCTGGAGGAAGAGCTNAAACTCCAGCCGGGCGACTGGGTCGTGCAGACNGCCGCCGGCTCGACGCTNGGGCGGCTGGTCATTCAGTTGGGGCGGTTGCGCGGCTACCGGACGATCAACCTGGTGCGGCGGCCGGAACAGGTGGANGAACTCCTGGCGCTGGGGGCCGACGCGGCGTTTTGCACGAACGCGGGCGACGTGGTCGAGCGGATCAAGGAACTGACCGGCGGCCGGGGCGCNGCNGGGGCGATCGACGCGGTCGGCGGCGAGACGGGCGCGCTGGCCCTGCAGGCGCTGCGCCCCGGCGGCACGCTGCTGGTCTATGGCATGCTCGGCCGCGATCCGCTCCCCNTTCACAANGGCGAGATGCTNTTTCGCGGGCTGACGGCGCGCGGCTTCTGGCTGGCCTACTGGTTTCGCAAGACGCCGCCGGCACAGGTCGCGGCGACGCTGGGGAACCTGATGCAACTCATGGCCGGCGGCGAACTGACGCCGCCGGTTGAGGCCGAATACGACCTGGCCGACTTCCGCGCCGCCATCGCCCACGCCGAACAGCCGGGCCGGCAGGGTAAGGTCTTGCTGACGGGGTAGCTGGGGATTGGCGACGGAATTTTGACGGAGAAGACGGATGGCTTTCTCCAACCCGTTAAAGAGTGGGGAGCTATTCGGCGAGGAGGGTGATTATTTCCGGTAGCAAGACCCGGCCGTCGGCCAGTGGCCCGCCGGGCGCGGCGGCGTCGAGCCGCGGCAAGCCCTCCCCCGGCCGGTAGAAACCCACCGCCAGGCGATACTCCCCCTCCGGCAAGGCCGACACGTCGAGCCGCGCCGTATCGGCGACGAACTCGCCCGCGAGCCACTGCCCGGTCGGGTAGCTGTTGGCGACGGGCTGGCTGTCCACCTGGGCGACCACCGCGCCAGAGACGTCGAGCAGGTGCACGAAGCGCGTGAAGTCGCCCGGAATATCGCCCAGAGCCTCCCAATGGAGCGTCACCGACAGCACGCCTTCTGTCTGCGCCGTTTCGTAGCCGCGGAGAAGGATGAATTCGCGGTTGTCATCTCCAAATGTCGCCTCGATGGGGGTGATGCCTACCGGCGGGGCGAAAACAGGCGCGATCGGCTGGTAAGTGGGACCGTCGTGGCTCGCCACAAGCTCACCCACCCGCCGGACGAGTAATTGCTCGCCCGTCGTGGCATCGTAGAGCGTCATCACCAACGGGTAGGGCGGCGGCCCGGTCAGCGCGTCGGGCAGCTTCAGCGACAGCCAATCGTACACCGGCTCACCCGCCGGCCAGCCGTCGGTCGGGTTGAAGCCGTAACCCGGCTGCGCGTCCGTTTGGCTCAGGGCTACTCCATCACCGTTCTGCGCCCGCCACGATAGCTGGTAGCGCCCCGCGAACGGCGCGTCTGCCTGCCACACGAAACGGCCGTCGAGCGCGTCCGGCCCGCGGGACGATATATCGACGGGCCGGAGATCGATCCCCGGTGTCTGGGGGGCGGGGGCGGTCCCAGAGGCTGTGACGCGGATGGGCCGCAGGAACAAATCTCCCCGCGTCGCGCCCGACGGCGTGAGTGGG
>JAACJX010000492.1 GCA_014237545.1 Ardenticatenia bacterium
ATTCGTCCGGCGCGGCCGGCGGCCTACCAGTACGGAGTAGTATTCCACCGCCGCGTCGCGCCGGACGAGCCGGTAAGCAGCGTGTTAAGAGCCCTTGATGACGATCTCTTCGTCGTCAAAGGCGTTGGCCTTCGGCATGATCTCCGGCTCCTGGGGCATAATCAATGCCAGAACCACGTAGATCAGCAGCCCCACGCCGTTCCACAGGGTGAGCAGAACAGCCAGCAACCGGACGATCACCGGATCGATATTCAGNTAGTCGGCCAGGCCNGCGCANACGCCAAACAACATCTTGTTGCTACGAGAACGAACCAATCGTTTNTCACTCATTTCGAACCTCCAGTGTTCATNTCGATGTTCTGTAAGGCTATACGCCACCGGAATTCGAAAGTTGCAGAAATTCCAACCGCNAANAATGAAGCCCCNCCTGTGCCCGCTGTGCCGCCCCGCGCCGCTATCTACCGGGCCANCTCCTCGGTGTAGCGAATAAATGCCTCCCCTAGAGGCGTGAGAACCCCGCGCCGGGCGTCATACAGATTCCCGGTCGGATAGGCCCCCTCGTCGAATATGCTGTACCAAAAGGCGTATTGCACCAACCGCCCGCCGTCGGCCGCCAATCCGTTATGGCCGGTAGCGTTCAAGAAGTAGTCATAGGTCTGACGCATGTAATCCTGTACGAACTCTGGCGGGAAGCCGTAATCCTCCGGCAGCAAGATACCAAACTCCGTCACCGCCAGTGGCTTGTCNCCATAGCCATTGGCNGCCATCCAGTCGCGGAACGCCTCGACNTACCCCTTCACGATTTCGATNTCCCCATGATCCTCGATCTCATACAGTTCTCCCTCGTCGGCTTCCACGCCCGGGGGGATATCAATCCCCCAACTGTCGCGCTCCTCGCGCAGGATAAAGAGATGGATGGACCACAAATCGGCCGGCAGCGGCTCGCCATACAGCTCTTGATATACGCGCAGCACCTCGTCCAGATAAGCTAGGCGAAGCGGCGTAGGCAAGGCGATTCCGCCCGCGCCGACTTGCGCCGAAGGGTCGCGCTCCTTGATAAAGGTATAAATTTCCCGATAGACGCGGGCGTACTCTTCGGCCGTGGCGTTGTCCTGCCAGATGACATCCGGCTCGTTACCGATGAGCCAGTAGGAACCAGGGTGGGTCGCCAAAGTCCGGGCTACGACCTCCTGATTGGCCGGCCAGCGCATGCTCTCATCCACCTGTCCAAAACGCACTGTCTGCCACGTGGTCAGGCCCGGCACTGGCGGCAGCTCGTCCCACACGCGCCAGAAGGTGAAGTGACCGGAGCGCAACCCCAGCGCGGCCGCCGGCCCGACGTCGGCTATTGCGCCGGCCACGCCAATCCGGCTAAGGGCCACGGCTTGCCCGGCGGTGAGGGTCGGAAGCGCCGGCAGCGGCTCCGGCGTCGCCGTGGGCAGAGGCTCCGGCGCGGGCGGGGTTGCCTGTGCCGGCTGGACGGCCGGCGTCCGCGTCGGGACAATAGGCTCCGGCGTGATGGTGGGAATGGCGTCGGTCGTGGAGCAGCCAGCGAGCACTCCAATTGCCAATAATAGCAGGCCGATAACCAGCCTCTGGGGGCGAATTCTAGTCCAGCGAAGCAGAGCAGTATGCATAGGCCAATATCCAAAACAGAAAGAGCGGCGCTCGCAGGCAGCTGCCGCTCTTTTTCGTAGTTCGACTACCGTGAAGAACGTTTAGGGATACGCAAGGACATCAGTCGGCGAGGTCTTTTACATCCTCGGCCGCCACCGCCTCGGCCGCTTCCATCGGCTTCGGCTGATGGATGACGACGCGCGTGGTCACCTGGTCGACCAGTTCTCGGGTACCCTTGACGTTCAATTGGTCGAAGAGGAACTCGAACTGCTCCTGCAGCACGCCACCGATCTCGGCCAGTTTGGACTCTTCCAGGTTCCACCACTGGGCCTTGAACGGGCCGATGGCGCGCTTGCGGGCCGAGTAGAGGCTTTGCTCGTCGGTCTTCCCCGGCTTCCATTCATCCTTGTGGTGCTCCCGCAAGTAGGCGTATGCCTCGTCGACGACTTCCTTCGGCAGGTAATCGAAGACGATGTTTTGGAAGTTCGTCGCCAGGTGAATTTCCACCGTGCCGATCTCCGGGAACTTGTTGAACGCGCTCGGCGGCAGGGTCGAGGCGCCGTGTTGCACAGCNCCGCCCAGGCCGTAATCCTCGCGGGCCGCGCGGCTCAGGTCGCGCAGGGTGTCGAAGTCTACCTTCACTTGGGCCAGCGTGCCGTCGGGCAGCACCACGCCGCCGTGACTGGTGCCGGTCTGCACCGAAATCTTGGATATGCCGGGCAGCCCGGCGGCCAGCTCGCGGCGGTAGCCCTGCATGAAGGCGTGAAGCTCTTCGACGGTCGAGTTTTTGTGCCCGACTTCGCCAATCTCGCCACCCAGAGAGACCGTGATACCTTCCGGTTCGATATCGCGCACGTATTCGGTCAGGCGGGCGCAAAGCGTGTAGTTCAGATTCTGCTGCTCGTCCAGAGTGGCGTAGTTGAGATCGACCAGGGTCGAGGTGTCGATGTCGATATTGTAGAAACCGGCGGCAACAGCCTCATCCATCAGGTCCTTTACCGCCTGTACCTCCGCGTCGGGCGTGCTCTTGTAGCGGCTGAGCGAGATC
>JAACJX010000488.1 GCA_014237545.1 Ardenticatenia bacterium
GGGAAGGCGGCGATACCTAATGCCTGGCCCAGGATGCCCTGGGGCATGATGAGGATGCGGAACGCGGCATTGAGCGCCGGCAGCGTGCCCAGCGTCATCGTCCCGGTCAGGAACAGGATGACGAATTTGTTGATCTCGCTGAAGGACAGCCCCAGCACGCGGGGACCCATCAGTCGCAATACCTGCCGGACGCCGGGGTCGCGCAGCGACAGGATGGGCGCGTAGCGGGCATTCCGGCCGCGCAGGGCCGGCAGCTGCACCAGAAGGTGGCCGAGCGCCCCCGCCACCGTGCCCCAGGCCAAACCAATGGCCGTGTTCAGCGGGTCGCCCTGCCCGGCCCAGGCGCCGGCGACGCCGCCGGCGATGATGCCGATGTTATAGACCGACGGGGCGAGCGCGGGCAGCAGGAAGTGCTGGCGCGCGTTGAGGGCGGCCATGATAATGCCGCTGACGCCGAAAATGATGGGCGAGATCAGCATGATCCGCATCAGGTAAACCGTCAGCGGCAGCAGCGCCGGCTCCAGGGCAATGTTATCGGCGTAAAAGAAGGTGACGAACGGCTCGGCGAAGATCATCACCAGAATCGAGACAAACAGGGTAATGATCGTGACAAGATTGATGACGGCCGAGAAGAGCCGCCAGCCGCCCGACTCATCGTCCCGGCTGAAGTAGGCGGTAAATGTAGGTATAAAGGCCGATCCGATGGCCCCGCCGGCGACGATCAGGAAGATTGCCTCCGGGAAGCGNCCGGCAATGTCGAAGGCGGTAGCCTCCAGCGTGGTAACGCCCAGGTATTGGCGGACGACGATCTCGCGCACCAGACCCAGAACGCGGCTGAGGAGAGCCAAAATGGCTACCAGCCCGGCGGCCCTAAAGACCTGGGCGCGACCGGAGTCGTCTGTTGGGGGGTCTGAATGTTCCGGCTTAGTCATGGCATATTGGCCGATTGTAGGGGAATGTCCTCATACATTCTACCGTCCAATTAATTAGGCATTTAAGACCTAACAAGTTATCCCCTGCTAGTGTTATGCTATGAGTCTAGATATCCGCGAAACTGTATTGACCATTGACCATTGGAGAACAGGCAACCATGATAGAAANCATCACTACCGANGAGACCCTTCACAGCCCGAACGGCGATGGGCCGAAAGCCTTGAACGTCATNAAGGTATCGGCTCGCTCCCGCACGGCGGCTGTGGCCGGCGCTATCGCCGGCGTCATGCGCGAATCGGAGCACGCCGAGGTGCAGGCCATCGGCGCCGGCGCCGTCAACCAGGCCGTNAAGGCCATNGTGATCGCCAAGGGCTACCTGGCGGAAGAGGGAGTTCATATCGTTTGTGTTCCTTCTTTTGTCGACGTAGACATTGACGATCAAGAGCGCACCGCGATCCGGTTCGTCATCGAGCCGCAGCGTTAANCCCCCATTCCNTTCGCCAACGGGCGCAGCCGCAAGGTTGCGCCTTTTCATTTCNGGGCCTTGCCCCGGCCGCCGGCCAGCCANGCCAGCAGTCCCACNCCCAGNACCGCCCCCGCGCCCAGAACGATCAGCCCCACCGGCGAACCTTCNGCGCCGGCCGTCGGGCNTGTCTGCGCCGTNGGNNCGGCCGCGGCCGGGGATGGCGTTGGCGGCGGTTCCGTCGCGGCCGCTGTTGGCATAGGNGTGCTGGTCGGCTCNNCCGTGGGCGTGGCGCTGGGCTTGGTCGTCGCCGCCGGCCGCGGCGTTGAGCTCGGTCGCGGCGTGGGNGTCGCTTCCGTTTCGCGCTCCGGCGTGGCTGNGCCNACCCGCNGCCCATCGTCCGCCTGAATGAGNTAGTACGTCGTGCCGCCGATCATGCAGTAGTCGGCGATGGTCTGCCGGCAGAGCGCGCCGGGCAACCGGACCGTGAACACGCCGTCCTCGGCCTCAATCGTCTNGCGCTTGCCCCACATGTCCACCANGTCGGCCGTATCGGCGGNCGCGANCACGGTTGCCTNCTGCGCGCCGGGNAGCCGGGTGAAGAGCACCGTCGTCGNCTGCCCCGCTTGCTGGAGCCGCACCTGNGCCACGGCGTCCCANCGCTCGCGCTCGGCGGCCGTGACCCCGCCCAGCAGCCGNATGGCCACGCGGTAGGTATCGAACGCCGGGCGGCGNCTGTTNTCCCAGCGNATCAGGCCGAACGGCTCCGGGTTGGCNGCCCGGTCGCCNGCCGTGTCCTTNAGCTTGTAGACCGAGACGCGCNCGNCNCCGGCGGCGAAGGCGGCGGCGATGGCCTGCGGGANGAAAGCGGCCTGCTCATTGAGCGACACGGCCAGCGTCCAGTTGTCNACNGTCCAATAGGGATCGTCCATCGGCGGCGCGTTGGTCTCCACCAGCCAGATGGCCTGGTCCAGGCCGTGGTCATCCAGCACGCGGCGAAAGGCGTAGAGGATGTTGTAGATCGTGTTGGGCTGGAAGTAGAGGTGGGCTGTGGCTACGTCGAAGTAGTAGTTGTTTTCCGCGGCCTCGGGGTCGGCGGCGACCACGTCGAGAAAGCGCGAGAAGTAGCTGGGGTCCCAGAAGTAGGTGAACGCGCCCAGATGGACGGCCGCCTCGGGGTTGGCCGCCTTGGCCGCCAGATAGGCCACGCGCTGCAACTGGAAGAACTCCTCCATTGTCCCGTCCCACGTGTGCCCGGG
>JAACJX010000609.1 GCA_014237545.1 Ardenticatenia bacterium
GAAGATGAGGGCGATATTTTTGCCCTTCAGCCGCTGCTGCTCATAGCCGCCATACTTGGCCGCCTTCAGGTCGGCCGACAGCTTGAGCAGGAATTTCAGTTCCTCGGGGGTGAAATCCAGTTCCTTAAGGAAATTGCGATTGCGCAGATTAAATGCCATGTCAGATTCTCCTTTTTGCATACCCGGCCCAGAACGAGGCCGGCGGTCAAACTCAAACCAGGGTGCCGATGGCCAGCACCGCGATGGACAGGACGGCCAGCAGCAACAGCAGCGGCCACACGAACCGCAGCCACACGCCATAGCCGACCCGGGCGATGGCCAGGCCGCCCATGACCACGGCCGATGTCGGGGTCACCAGGTTGACTAGGCCATTCGCGGCCTGGTAGGCGGTCACGATCAGATATCCGGGCACGCCAGCGAACTGACCCAGCGGAGCCATGATGGGCATGGACACCGTCGCCAGGCCGGATGAAGAGGGGATCAGGAACGATAGCGGCAGATACAGCAGGTAAGTGACGATGATGAACGCCACGCTGCTCAGGCCGGAGACCGCCTGCTCGGCCCAATAGAGGACCGTGTCGGTGATCAGGCCGTTGTTCATGATCACGGTGATGCCGCGGGCCACGCCGATGATGAGGGCCACGCCCAACATATCGCGCGCGCCGTCGATAAAGGTATTCACCAGTTCCTTCTCGCCCAGGCGGCCGATCAGCCCGATCAGGATGCCGAAGAACAGGAAGTTGGCCGTCATCTCCGGGAACCACCACCACCAGGTCGGCACCGNCAAGCCCAGGTCTTCCCACGGGATGACGCCATAGACCATGACGACAAAGGCCAGGAAGAAGAGGANCAGNATNGCCNTGTGGCGGCCGGTGAACTCGCCNAAATCNTCGCCCGCGCTGCCGGACATGAACTGCTTTTCGTTTTCGGNCTTCTGGTCGTAGATGAGCGATTTGGANGGGTCCTTCTTCACCTTTTCNGCGTAGCGCATCACGAACCAGATGCCGATAGCTGAGCCNANNANCAGNANNNCCAGCCGNCCGATCANNCCTTCNGANANGGTCGTNCCGGCNAANCCGGAGGCGATGCCCGTGGCGAACGGGTTGACGGTCGAGCCGAGCACGCCGATACCCGCGCCGAGCAGGATNAGGGCGGCCGCGCTCAGGCCGTCGTAGCCGGCGGCCAGCATGACNGTGATGATCAGGGCATAAAAGGCCAGCGTCTCTTCGGCCATGCCATAGCTCGTGCCGCCGATGGCGAAGATGGTCATCAGGATGGGGAACATCCATTTCTCTTTGCCCTTCAGCTTGTCGACNACCCAGGCGATNCCGGCGTTGATGGCGCCCGTCTNCATGGTCACGCCCAGNAAGCCGCCGATGATGAGNACGAACATGGCTACGTCGATGGCCCCGAACAACTCGCCGGAGTTCCACACGTCGACNTTGCCGGAGGCATCCTCGATGCCATACATGCCGTTNATCGGCCCCTTGAGCGCGCTCACCAGGAGTTGTTGNGGATTGGCGGGGACCTCGTGGTAGGTGCCCGGTATGGGCTCGCCGGTGTCGTTGTAGTCATATGAACCGGCGGGAATGAGCCACGTCGCCAGGGCGATGAGGATCAGCAGTAGAAACAGGATGGTGAATGCCGACGGAAACTCGAATTTCTTCTTCGGCTTGGTCTCGGCCGGGAGAGGTTCAGCTATTTCGGTCATCTTCTTTGCTCCTAGNATAATTGCCAGGGNGCGGNCCGCCGNATTTCGGCCGGCGCNCTACCGCTGGTCTCGCGTCGTTGCCCCNGGCGTCAGGTCGATCTCGCAGGTGGTGGCCATGATCTCCACCGTGTCGGCCAGCGCNTTGAGAGTCGCCAGNCGCAATTCNGCTCCGGCNTGGGCCAGCGTCGCATCATTCGGAATTGAGGTGATGGTGGCCTGCAGGTCGGCCTGGCTGGCCTCCAGNGCGGCNANGCGCGCCTCGCTCAACTCGGCCGCCGAGGATTGCACCGCCTCGAGNCTGTCGCTGACGGCCTGGCCGGCNGCTTGCAGTTCATCAATGGACGATGTCTCGTCAATCGCTCGCAGGTCGAGAAGGGCGCGGGCATAGGCGTTCACATCAGTGCAAAAATCGGCCGTGGCCTCGCTCACCGACGGCGGCCGCCCCCAGGCGATGAGCAGCAGAATTCCCNCGGACACCACAATNACCGCNATAATCCAGTAAACGGTCTTCATGTAATACCTCCTGGNGTATCCGGGCCGCTACCCGATCGCGCCACCTGTAGGGCTGGCGGCGACTAANGCGCGCCGCCCAGCGACAACTTGTTCACCGCGACGAGAGGCAACTGCAATTCATACAGCGTATTCAATACGCCGCTCAGGGCNGCCTGATCGGTCAACTCNCCGGTCAGGACNGTNAATATCGTGCCGTCTTCCAAAACCAGGCGATTGATCGTCATACCTTCCAGGCGGCCTGACCATTCGGGGGTGATCAATCCCCGGACGGTGATTTGATAGGCGGCCGGTCCATCAAATTCGTGGCCGTATGCAGGGTTCATACGGATAGAGTAATAGATCGGCCCCCCGGGCAATATCACCAAAGTGATGTGTACGTGGTGCTAAAACGATCCGGCGCGCAAGAAGGGCGGCAAAATCAGCGCCGCCGGGGAGGAGAAGAAGAGCAATCGGATGATTGGCGAGAGGCGAATCGTTTTCGCCGGAGGTGGAGGTCTAGCGTGGGGCGATGATGCCTTGGCGCATCGCGGTATCGACGACTTCCCAGCGCGAATGGACGCCAAACTTGCTGTAGACGTTGATCGTGTAGCGCCGGGCCGTGGTGTAGGAAATATTCATGCGCGAGGCGATCTCTCTGAAGCTGATCGGCTCGGCCATCAGCACCAGGATCTCAAGCTCGCGCGGGGTGAGGGGCTCGTGCATGTCACCATTGTCGGAATAATCGACGACGGGCACAGGCTTCGCGCTCGGCGGCAAAAGAGCCGGCTTGCGGGGGAGCTCGCCGTTCGGAAACGCATCCAAAATGCGCCTGACCGACTTGGCCACCGGCGGGTGCCCGGCGACCTGGTTCAGTAATCGTTGCATCTGCGGACCCAAATCAACAAACGTGCGCGTGAAAAGGGTGCGGCGCGCCAACTCCAGCGATCGGAGGAGGGTATTACGCGCTCCGGCGCTGTCGCCCAGGTTTAACAAGGCCAGTGCTCGCAGAGCCCGCACCTCGATCGTGATGCGGACGTTGAGCGTGCGCCGGGCCAGCTCGGCGATGGGGTCCAGTATCTGCAGCGCCATCTGGGTATCGGCCCCCTTGTTGCGCGCCAAAAGGATTCTTACCTTGGTAAGGGGCGTCTTTTCCATCCACAC
>JAACJX010000103.1 GCA_014237545.1 Ardenticatenia bacterium
GTGAAAGCGGCTGGAGTTGGATCCGTGTTCCCTCGCGGGTTCGTGGCGCGAACCTCGAACGTGTGGGAGCCATCGGAGAGCCCGGTGTAGTTCTGCGGGCTGGCGCAAGCCGCCCATCCACCGCCGTCCAACTGACAAGCAAATGTGCTCCCTGTATCGGCCGAGCTGAAGGTGAACGATGGATTGACATCGTTTGATGGGTTGAGCGGGGCGCTGTCAATGGTTGTGTCGGGGTAGCACGAGCTTACCGGAGAAGCTGTGTTGCGCGGATTGGGGGCGGCGGCCGTGAAATCAGCGCCGTTGTTGTCGCTCTCCATGCAACTGGAGTCATTGCGTATGCCGGACGTTGTATTGGACAGAATCGGCGCGTCGCTGTTGGCCTCGGAACAATTGGCNCCGCCATAGCCGACGAAGTCGATCACGGCTCCCATTGCCCCCAGATCGGTCAGTGGACATGTAATTGCCGGGAGCGCCGACTGATTGCTCATGAGCGCGACCTTACCTTCACCCGCAGCCATGGAAACTGGCGTAGGCGCCACAAGGTCAGGCGTCGGCAAGGGGACGCCATTGGTTCCATCTGTATTTTGCTTGATCAGGAAGTATTGACCCGGCTGGAGAATGGTAGAGGGTAAATCGGTTTTTGACCAAACCGTGCCAGTGGATGACGCGTACTGGATAGACCAGCCGGCAATATTGACCGGGATGCTTCCTCGGTTGAATAGTTCTACGTAATCAGCTTTATATGGGGCGCCGGCGTTTCCGCCACCGCCATAGACCTGACTGATTACAATATCTGGAGACAACGCCTCAACGGAACCGTTGAGTTGGGGCGAAATGCCAAGGGCAAGCGCCACGAGCAGGATACCGGCAAGCAGCCTCAGCCAACCACCCCGGGTGGGGCGTTGCAGGGAGGCCATTCGTGAATGGAACATGGCGTAACCTCTCCTATTAGGTTGGTTTCATTACGGGCCGTTTGTCAACTGGCAACGGCTCAACGGTACAGGGTCCCTCTTTCCCGAACTCCGCCTACTGCGACTCANTACAGTATAGATCGAGTTTCACTCGCATGTAAACGTGTATTTTTTCACATTCGTTCAATTTGAATATTTCGGCGCGTCCCGCGCACGGGATCGGGCAGCCATAGGATAGGAACATCCACAGATTCACGACCGCGATAGCTCGTGTTATACTTTTCGCCATGTACGACGACATCCTCTCTACCCTGCGGCAAGCCTACGACAACCACGCCGGGCAGCGCGACGCGGCCGGGTTGGCGGATTGGAAGATCGCCGAGCGAGAGGAATTCATCGCCCTGCTGCGGGCCGAAGGCAANCAATCCGTTCTGGAAATTGGCGCCGGGCCGGGTCACTTCGGCGCGTACTTCCGCGATCAGGGCTTCGACGTCACCTGCACCGACCTCTCGCCCGAGATGGTCGCTCTCTGCCGGGCCAAGGGGTTGCAGGCCTACGTGATGGATTTTCTGAGCCTGGATTTCCCTGCGGCCTCGTTCGACGCCGTTTTCTCCCTCAATTGCCTGCTTCACGTGCCNAGCGGCGACCTCGACCGGGTTTTGGCCANTATCCAGCGGCTGCTGCGGCCGGGCGGGCTCTTCTTCTATGGCGTCTACGGCGGCTACTCCTTTGAGGGCATCTGGCCCGATGACCACCACGAACCACACCGCTACTTCGTCTTCTACCCCGACGACGAACTCCGGCAGCGGGTTTCCGCCCGCTTCGACGAAGTCTCTTTCCGGGCGATTCCCCTGGAGCACGACAGCGAGTCGCATTTCCAGTCGCTCATTCTGCGGCCGAAGGGGCCAACCTGATGTACGTGATCGGCGACATCCACGGCCAGCATGATAAGATGGTCGGTGTACTGCGCGCCGCCGGCCTGATCGACGCCAATAACCACTGGACGGGTGGCGTGGCCACGCTCTGGTTCATGGGCGACTACTTCGACCGCGGGCCGGATGGGATCGCCGCTATCGACCTGATTCGCGTGCTACAAGAGCAGGCGGCCGCGGCCGGCGGCCGCGTGGGNGCGCTGTTGGGCAACCACGACGTCCTCATCATGGCGGCCCGGCGCTTCGGCGAGCGGCCGAGCGGTGGCCCCGGCGGCACGTTCCTGTCCAGCTGGCGCATCAACGGCGGCGTGGAGTCCGACATCGAACAGTTGACCAGTGAACGAATCGCCTGGTTGCGCTCCNTGCCGGCAATGGCCCTCGACGGCGGCCGCCTGCTAGCCCACGCCGACGCGACGTTCTATCAGGTATACGGCCGCAGCGTGACCGGCGTCAACCAGCACATTAGCGCCATCCTGCACNNCGGCGACGCGACGGCCTGGGANCAGTTGCTCGATTACTTTTCCCAACGCCGCGCTTTTCAGGATCGCGATCTGGGGCCGGCGCGGGTCGGCCGTATCCTGGGCCTCTATGGCGGCCGGCAGCTGGTCCATGGCCACACCCCCATCGCCAAGTTGATGGGTTGCCGCCCGGAACAGGTNACGTGCCCGCTGACCTACGCCGGCGACCTCGCGGTCGATGTGGATGCCGGCCTCTATCTCGGTGGGAATGGCTTTGTAGCCTGTATGCCCGATCTTATTTAACCATTTGTCCTTATAAGAANGACGCCCAGGTCGTGGTCTGGCGNAATAAATCGCCTCGAAGAAACTAACAGAATTGGCTCATCACAAGCGGAAAACGTCAGTCTACGGTTCTGCAGCTGTCATTTTCCCGAGGGAGTGATCTCATGCGAATCGCGCTACTTTCCGACGTACACGGCAACCTGACGGCCCTGGAGGCAGTCCTGGCCGACATCGACAGGCAAGCGCCCGATCTGGTCGCTTTTGCCGGCGATCTNTGCCTTTTCGGCCCGCGCCCGGCCGAATGCCTGCGGCTGGTGCGCGGTGCGCGCCTGCCGAGCGTCANCGGCAATACCGACGGCTGGACGGCCGGGTTGGGCCACCCGCCGGAGAAACATCGCGCCGCGCTCCAATGGACGGCCGCCCGGCTGTCGAGCGACGAACTGGACTGGCTGGGCCGGCTGCCTTTTGCCTGGCGCGCCTCACCCGACGGCCTCGCGACCGGGCACGATCTGCTCGTCGTCCACGCCAACCCGCGCGACGTGAACGGCATCATCTTCCCTTCGCTTGCGGAGCAGATGTCGCGCTGGGGAAAGGTTCGGCNGAGTGATGAGGAACTTTCCGCCCTGATGGGGATTGCTGGGGCGGCGGTTATCGCCTATGGCCACCTGCACATCCCGGGCATGCGGCAATTGGGCTCAACCACACTCGTGAACGTCAGTTCGGTTAGCATGCCCGGCGACGATGACGGCCGCGCCAAGTACGCCTTGCTGGAATGGCGCGGCGGTCACTGGGAGGCCGCGCACTGTCGGGTTGAATACGACGTCAGCGCCGAGGCGGCCGCTTTCCGCGCCAGCCAGCCGCCCGGCTGGGAGCAGGCGGTCGCCGGAATTGAGGCCGACGGCTACTATTACCCGCAGCGAATCTAACAGATTACACCTACCAACGAGACAGGAGGAAAGCAAACCGATGACAGACGAACGAAAAGAGGCGATCAAGGCCAAGCTGGCCGCCAACCGCGATGCATTTCTGGCGACGATGAACGGATTGACCGATGAGCAGTGGGAGGCGCGTGCTTATTCCGAGGGATCAGAGTGGCGAGTGGTCGACATCCTGCGTCACGTGGCCGATTCGGAACGCGGCATGACGGCACTCATGGCGCAGATCAAGAGCGGCGGCGAGGGCGTGCCGNCGGATTTCGACCTGGCCCGCTGGAACCAGCGCGTCGTCAGCAAGCTGGGCGACAAAAGCCCNCAAGAACTCCTGGCCGGCATGANCGAGAGNCGGCAGGCGTTGTTTGACTTTATAGATACNCTCGCTGCCGATGATTGGGACAAGAAAGGCCGCCACGCCAGTCTCAAGATCATGACCATCGAGGAAGTCTGCCACCTTATCGCCGACCACGAAGCCCTCCACCTGACCGGCGTCCGCGAAGCCCTGCAAGTNGCCTAGAAACAAAATACGAATTACGAATGATGAGCTCTCCTCTTCATTCGTAATTCGTAATTCCTAATTCGTCATTGTCCTACATCTTCGGCGCTTCAACGGGNGTGTCGCGCCGCCGGGCGTACAGGCTCTTGACCAGCGACGACGGNACCCAAGCCCCATCCACGTGATCATAAGTCGGAGTNAGTTCGGGGTACAGATCNTGCTCCTTCAACATCTGGANAAAATCAGGNTCGAGGTCGCCGTAGCCCAACTCNGACCGCACGTTGCGATAGTAGTTGTAGTGGTTGAAGAAGTGCTTGTTCTCGACGCCGTAGGCGACGAAGACGGAGTATTTCGGGCCGGTNATGTAGCTGCCGGAGTGGATTGTGCGCGGGTCGAAAATGACGCAATCGCCCGGTTCCGTGGGGATCCAGTCGGCGTTGGAGATGGCCATCTGCACCTTGGGCGACAGGTAGTTAGCCGCGCCGAGCCACTTGAGGCGGCGCTCGTTGAACTTGCGGCCGCGCGNGACAGGCCCCTTCGGCGGCGTGTGGCTGCCCGGGATAAATCCCAGACGCGAGTTGCTCTCGGCAAAGGTCTGCAAATAGATGCCGCAGCGCACCAGCTTGTATGGCTCCTGCGACTCGTCCCAGTCCGGCCCGACGCCGTACTCGCGGTTGACGCTGTCACGGTGCCAGGAGATGGCCGAGAAACCAACGTGGATGTCGTTGTGCTGCAAGAAGCGCACGTCCGGGTCAATAATGTTCCGCACGATCTCCACCAGACGCTCGTTGACGACGATCGGCCAGAAGTCGCGCGACTTCACGACGCCATCCGGCAACGTCCACGACGACCCGCCGGANCCGCGGCCGCTGCCCTTCCACTCCTCACCGCCGCGGGTCATCCCGGAGCGGGTGATGCCCGACAGTGATTCCATCTGGCTNACGTAGTAATCCACCTCATCGCTTGTCAAAAGNCCGCGCACGATGGTGTAGCCCTGGTTGTCCAACTCCTGCTTCATTTTTGCGTAGTCCATTGGTTCTACTCCCTCTCTACTCCATTCCTTCTCCAAGATTTTAATGTGCGCCGGCAGGCGTCCGTATATCCGCCGGTAGCGGCATAGTTTAACCAGATACAGCGCCGTATGCCAATTGTCCGCGACGTCGCGCCGGCCTGATTCTACGGCGCGGGAACTCGCTTCATGTGGAAGGTATCCGTCACCCGGGCGTAGGCATCCCCGGCCAGGCGGCCGATTGGCCGTAGGGCGTCCATGTCGATACGGCCGTTGTCGTAGATGTCGTCGCGCACGTGGATGCACTTGACTCGGCCGAAGATAGCCGCGCCGCCGCCGGGCTGGTCGCTGATCGTCACAATGCGATCGAGGGCGCACTCGAAAGCGACCGGCGCTTCGGCCACGCGGGGCACGCGAATGGTTTCGCTCGGCGTGGCAGTAACGCCCGCCCACTCATACTCCGACTCGCCGGAAGGCAGCACGGTGGCGCACAGATTCATCTGCTCGGCCGTGTCCTCGTTCGTCAGATTGATGACGAACTCCGGCATTTCCTCGATGTTGCGCCAAGAGTCCTTCTTGCGGCCGTCCGAATGCACGCCGGGGCAAAAGACCAGCGTCATCGGCGTGGGACACACNATATTGAAGTAGGAAAACGGGGCCAAATTCAGCCGCCCAGCGGCGTCCATCGTGCCGACCCAGGCGATGGGCCGGGGCAGGATGGAGCCGATGAGCAGCCGGTAACGGTCGTGGTGGCTGATTTCGTCAGCGTGAAGAATCAATGCGTTACTCCTTGGGCAGCCAGCTAAAGACGTACCCCTCGTCTTCAATCTCCAGCGCGTGGCGCGTCAGACGCAGCGGCCGGAAGGTGTCGACCATCACGGCCAGTTCCTCGGTGCGCGTCTTGCCGATGGAGCCTTCATAGGTGCCGGGATGGGGGCCGTGGGGGATGCCGTTGGGGTGGATGGTCAGCGACGCCCGCTCAATCCCCTTGCGCGACATGAAATCCCCCTCGACGTAGTAGAGNACCTCGTCGGAATCGACGTTGGAGTGGTTATACGGCGCGGGAATCGCCAGCGGGTGATAGTCGAACAGGCGCGGCACGAAGGAGCACAACACGTAGCCGGGGCCGTCGAAGGTCTGGTGCACCGGCGGCGGCTGGTGGACGCGGCCGGTGATCGGCTCGAAGTCCTCGATGTTGAAGGCNAAGGGCCAGAGATGGCCGTCCCAGCCGACGACGTCCAGCGGGTGGTGGTCATAGACGAAGCAGGTCACCTGATCGCGGGCCTTGATGCGCACCTCAAACTCGCCCAGCTCGTCGTGGGTGACGAGTTCATCCGGCGGCCGGATGTCGCGCTCGCAATACGGAGAGTTCTCCAGGAACTGGCCGTAGTTATTGATGTAGCGCTTTGGGGGGGTCACGTGGCCGTAGGACTCCACGACGAGCATGCGCTGGGCCACGTCCGCGTCGGGCAGCAAGCGCCAGATGACGCCGGTGGGGATGACGAGGTAGTCGCCCGGCCGGTAACGGAGGAGGCCAAACTGGCTCTCCAGCATGCCCGTGCCTTCGTGGATGAAGAGGACGTCGTCGCCGTGGGCGAACTTGTACCAGTAGGTCATCGGCTCGGTGGGCCGGGCTACGTAGAGCACAACGTCGTTGTTGCCCATCAACGGCACGCGGCCGGTGATGGCGTCGCCGCCGGGCGGCAGTGGGGTGGAGCGCAGATGGCGCGGCCGCAGAGGCCCAGACTGTTCGTAGGGGATCGGCTCCACCGGCACGAGGCCGAAGCGGCGAATGGCCGTCGGCGGCCGCAGATGGTAGAGGATCGACTGAATCCCCGCAAACCCGTGGATACCCATTACCTCTTCGTGATGCAGAGAGCCATCCTCCTGGCGAAACTGGGTGTGCCGTTTCTTAGGTAATGTGCCTAACCTATAATAGTAGGTCATTTGGTTCCTCCAATTAGAGATTCCCGCGCAAGGCTTGTTCGCGTTCGATGGATTCGAACAGGGCCTTGAAGTTGCCTTTGCCAAAGCCCCGCGAGCCGTGACGCTCGATGATCTCGAAGAACACGGTCGGCCGATCTTCCACCGGCTTGGTGAAGATTTGCAGCAAATATCCCTCTTCGTCGCGGTCGACCAGGACGCCCAGCTCGGCCAACTTGTCCACCGGCTCATTTATCTTGCCNACCCGGCCCTCAAGCTCTTCATAATATGTCGTCGGCACGCGCAGGAATTCGATGCCGNTNTCGCGCAGCTGCGACACGGTGCTGATAATGTCGCCGGTGGAGCAGGCGATGTGTTGCACGCCGGGGCCGTAGTAGTAATCGAGGTACTCCTGGATCTGTGACTTCTTTTTGCCCTCGGCCGGCTCATTAATGGGGAACTTCACCTTCCCCGTGCCGTCCTGCATCACCTTCGACATGAGCGCCGAGTACTCGGTGGAGATATCCTGATCGTCAAAATGGATTAACTGGCTGAACCCCATCGTACTGGCGAAGAACTCCACCCAACGGTTCATGGCCCCCAGCTCGACGTTGCCGACCATGTGGTCGATTGCCGCCAGCCCGACGCCCTTGTGCCACGCCCGCCCGTTGTCCATCTCCGGGCTATAGCCGTTGCGCGGCTGGAAGCCGGGCGCAAACGCCCCGCGATAATCGCTCCGATCCACGAACTTGATCAGCGTGTCGCCATAGGCGCGGATGGCGGAGTAGCGCAGCACACCGCACTCATCTTCAACAACCGTCGGCGCGATGGCCGCCGACGCGCCGCGCGCCGTCGTCTCGCGGTAGGCCGACTCAGCGTCGGGTACGNACAGGGCGACCACGGCCACGCCGTCCCCGTGCAGGTGCGCGTGNCGGGCCACGGGATGGTCAGGACCGAGCGCCGTCGTCAGAACCAGACGGATCTTTCCCTGAACCATCACGTAGGAAGCTGTCTGCCGGTTGCCGGTCTCCAGACCGCTGTACGCCGCCAGCGCAAAGCCGAAACCCGTCCGGTAGAAGTGGGCCGCCTGCTTGGCATTCCCCACATACAGTTCGACATGGTCGATCGCTTTGATGGGCAAGAAATCATGGGTCATGGTTACACTCCTATGTGGTATTCAATTGACTCGGGGTAACGAGTCGTTCACAACGGCTCCCAACACTCGCCCCAATCGCTCGATCCCTTCCTCGATATCCGCCAGGCAGCAGTTCGAGAAGTTGAGCCGCATAAAGTTGCGGGCCGATACGCCTGGATGGGCGAACGCCTGACCGGGAATGAAGGCCACTTGCTCCCGCTCTACGGCCGTCTCTAGCAAGGCGGCCGCGTCAACGTACTCTGGCAGCTTCACCCAGATGAACATGCCCGCGCGCGGAATTGTCCAGGTTACCTCGGTCGGGAAGTGGCGCTTCATGGCGGCGAGCATCGTGTCGCGCCGGCGACGGTACTCGTCTTGCAGCCGCGCCAGATGGGCGGGCAAGTGTCCGGCGTCGAGATACGCCGCCACCGCCCGTTGGGTGAGGGCCGATGACTCCAGGTCGCCCGACTCCTTGATGACCGTTAGTTGCGGCATGAGCGCTTCTGGCGCGACCAGCCAGCCCAGGCGAAGGGCCGGGGCCAGGATTTTGGAGAATGAGCCGACATAGAAAACGTGGCTGTCGTTGTAAGCCCGCAGCGGCGGCAGGCAGCGGCCGTCATAGCTCAGGAAACCGTATGGATCATCCTCGATGATCGGCAGCCCGTAATCGGCGGCNATCTCGGCCAGCCGCAGGCGCTTTTCCTGGCTGATACTGACCCCCAACGGGTTGTGGGCGTCAGTGATGACGTAGAGGTAGGCCGGCAAGTCCCCGCTCTCCAGATATTCGACCACCTGATCGACGTCGATGCCCGTCGCCAGGTCGGTCCGAACTGGCAGCACCTCCGGCTGGTGGGAAGCGACCACCTGGCGGANACCAGTGTAGACGATCTCCTCCATCATCACCTNGCCGGCGGCGTTCAGCAGGAATCGGGTTAGAACATCCAGCGCCTGTTGGGCGCCCGTNGTCACGAATATCTGCTCCGGCGCGCAGGTGACGCCGCGCTCGGCCATCAANCCNGCGATGTGGCGCTTCAGAGGCGCAAACGGCGGCCCGTACTGCAAGGCTCCCGCGTCGGTAGACAGAACCTGGGACAGCGCGGCGCTATAGTCATCTGTCGGGAACAGGTCTGGCGCCGGCAAGCCGCCGGCAAAAGAAAGAATGCCCGGCCGCGAGACAACGGCCAGCATTTGCCTGAGCACGGAGCGTTGCATGCTCCTGGTCCAATTGGCCGGTCTAATCTCCGGCGCGATGAGAGAGGAGGACAAAACAGCGGGTTCCACGAGAATGGTTTACTCCTGCCGCAGACGCGCATCCATCGGTATGGCGGCCGTGGCCTTGATCTCGCTCAACACCAGGCTGGTACGGATCTTGTCCATGCCGCGAACGGGTGTGAGCGTGTTGAGAATAAATTGTTCCAAATGCTTGCGGTTGCGAACGATGACTTTGAGCAGATAATCAAACTCACCGGTCAGGTGATGGCACTCGAGCACCTCGGGCATGGATTGGACTTCGCGACGGAAGTTATCNACGGCGTCCGGCTCATGACGCTGTAGGGTAACCTGGACGAAGCACAGCATGTCGTAGCCCAGTGCTTCGCGATCGACACGGGCGACGTAGCCGGTGATGATGCCCGCCTCTTCGAGCCGCCGCAGTCGCTTATGCAACCCGGTGGCGGAGAGATCAACCTGGCGGGCTAATTCCGCGTTCGTCTGCCGGGCGTCTTTTTGTAAGGCAGTTAGTAATTCGCGATCAATATCATCGAGCAATAGGTTCATTTTATGGGCTTCAGTAAAGAATGTAAGCCAAGTATAGGTTATCTGGATTGATTTCTCAACCTGCAATCTTTAATAAGCGCAGATTTCGCTACAATACGCGACGATTAGTTACAATTCTTCACTTTCCAAATGACGCGGCACGTCACAATCCAATGTCTTGCCTGGCCTAATACACTTTAACGACCAATTCATTCTATTTGCGCNACGGTGGGCTATACTGGATAAGCCAATGAGACGAATAATCGCTTTTCTTATCGCCCTGAAGCTGATATCCCTTACAGTCGCTTGTTCCAATCGCGCCGCGGTTGGNCCGACCCCGTTCCCCACGCCNGGTCCCACGCTGACGCCGGCCAGNNNCGGCCCAATTGTCCTGACCGTAACCGAATTNATGAGCGCCCCNGGCCTCTATAAAGACGTGGTTGTTCAGGTAACCGGGCTGCTGCGCAAGCAACCCCTCCTGATCTGCGAGACNGATNCCAAACCNTCGCCGGCGGGGTGGGGTCTNGCCGAGGAAGGTTTGCTGGNTCCGGCCGGCGGGTTCGACCAGCAAGTTCGTTCGCTCTTGCCGGACAATCTGACCATGACCGTTGAGGGTCGCTGGAGGCAGTGGACCGGACTGGTCGGCTGCGGCAAGGGCGCCGCGCAACAAGAGGTGTGGTATCTCGA
>JAACJX010000462.1 GCA_014237545.1 Ardenticatenia bacterium
ATGAATTCAGTTGATTGACCAAAACCAGTTAGATCTGTTGTTACTCAGGGTGTTACTTGCGGTCCTGGTTCAATGCTCCGATCTAAAATTGTTGAAAATGGATTTTTGACTATTCCCACCAAGGATTCGTACCGCTAACACGAAGACGTTGGGTCCTTGTTTCAACAATAAACCCGCTTGATTTTTGGTAGACCCGGCAAACGGGGTCTTTTGATGTAACTGTAGGTATCTCCTCGATTCACGCGTAAAAGTACGGTAAGGATGCCAGATCTGCTGATTTTGAGGGCAGCATTTGCGATAATGTGCTTCTTCAGGGCTAAATACTCCAACCTCTGCTGTGGATCCAATTCGCTATCGGCTATCAGAGTTGGTTTCAGGGCTATTTGAGTTCAAGATCATGGCGAAAATGCCGCCTATGAGTAAAAAGTTGACGCCTTAGGGGACATTTACGGATGTTTCCGGGAGATACCCTCTAAAGGTCTAAATTTTATGCCGATGTTCCTAAACAAATTATGGTTAGGTGGTTTATGGGATTTATTGATTTGGCCTTACTGATTGCAGCTGATGCGCACCCTTGCGCCTATCATTTTTCCCATTATGCTCGTGTCACAAGTGACCAAGCAGAAAGACCTCCGGCATGGGTAACAGATGGATGTATGCCCAAGTTTTAGCCATCAAATAATTTCAGCATTCTAGAGGATCCTATTTTGACTACTGACAAGATTACGCTTGCCCAACTTGAATCCTTTTTGTTCAAAGCCGCAGATATCCTGCGCGGCAAGATGGATGCTTCCGAATTCAAAGAATTCATCTTCGGGATGCTGTTCTTGAAGCGACTATCAGACGAGTTCGATCGTAAGCGCGAGCAGCTGAGAAAGAGGGATTTCGCCCATCTTGATCCAAAACTGATTGCCGAACTACTTGAAGACAAGACCTCCTACGGTGAGACCTTCTTTGTCCCCGCGCGCGCTCGATGGCATGAATCGTGGATAGATGAGAACGGCGACCTCGTTCCTGCTCTCAAAGATCTCAAATACGACATCGGCAATATGCTCAACAAAGCTCTCGCCGCCATCGAAGACGAGAATGATGCGCTTGCCGGAGTTTTAAAGAACAACATTGACTTCAATGCCGTCAAGGGCAAGACAAAGATTCCGGATCAGAAGTGGAAAGATCTGCTCGACCATTTTAACCAGCCGCAGTTTGTTCTAGTCAATGACAACTTCGAATTTCCAGATCTATTAGGCGCGGCCTATGAGTACTTAATTAAGTTCTTTGCCGACAGTGCCGGTAAGAAAGGTGGTGAGTTCTATACACCGGCCGAGGTCGTCCGTTTACTCGTTCAACTTACCAAGCCCGAAGCAGGCAATACTATCTATGACCCGACCGTGGGGTCCGGTGGATTCCTCATCCAGGCACACCAATATGTAGAGGAGCAGGGGCAAAATCCAAATGACCTCGCACTCTACGGCCAGGACTCCAACGGTACGGTTTGGTCGATCTGCATTATGAACATAATCCTTCATAATATCACCCGATTCACTATTGAAAACGGGGATACACTGGAAGATCCGCAGATCCTTGACCACGGCAAGATCCGTCAATTTGACCGGGTACTGGCCAACCCGCCATTCTCGCAGAACTATAGCCGGGCGAATATAAAGTTTTCAAATCGCTTTGAAATATGGTGCCCTGAGACGGGCAAGAAAGCCGATCTTATGTTTGTCCAGCACATGTTGGCGAGTCTCAAATCCGACGGCCGCATGGCCACGATCATGCCCAACGGTGTCCTCTTTCGAGGTGGTAAAGAGAAGCTCATCCGCGAACACTTTGTCAACAGCGACTTAATAGAGGCGATCATCAGCCTTCCCACCGGGCTTTTTTATGGCACAAGTATTCAAGCTTGTGTGCTCATCTGTAATAAAAACAAGCCTGATGAACTTCGCAAAAAGATACTCTTCATAAACGCTGACCGTGAGTATGCCGAGGGCAAGAGCCAGAACAAGCTACGCCCTGAGGATATTGAGAAAATCGATTATGTCTTTACCCACAAGCGTGAGCTCACGAAGTATTCTCGACTCGTGGACGAATCCGAGATCATCAATACCAACGACTATAACCTCAATGTCCGCCGCTATGTTGACAACACCCCTGAGCCAGAGCCGGAGGATGTGCAGGCACATCTCATTGGTGGCATCCCTGAACCTGAAGTGGCAGTCCGCCGCGGCGACTTTGCCAGGTTTGGTATCGATCCTGATTCCCTTTTTGGGGCCGAGCGTCCCGGCTATCTTACTTTCCGCGATTCTATCAACAACAAAACCGCGATCAGGGCCGCGCTCGAAGCTGACTCTGCGCTCCGAAGGACTATCGCCCACCATCATGATGTCCTCGAAGCCTGGTGGTCAGTGGTACGCAACGACTTTGCCCAACTCCAGTATGCCAGCAATGGCGGCAAGAAGGTGACCGAAATTCGCCACGAGCTTCTGACTACTTTAAAAGACAATCTTGTTCCTCTTGACATACTCGACGAGTTCAAGACCGCCGGTGTCTTCGTCAACTGGTGGCAACAGATCCGCTACGACCTAAAAACCATTGTCTCCATTGGTTGGCACCATACTTTAATCCCAGATGAATACCTTATCGCCGAGTTCTTTCAGGCTGAGGAGGCTGAGGTCGAAACGCTCGATACTAAGGTCGGGGAAGCCAGAGGTGAGCTAGCTGAAGCGGTTGAGACCGCTCAGGAAGCCATCGGCTACGAACCTGACGAGGGCGAGGAGGTGAATGCTTCTGTCATAAAGAAGGCCCTTAAAGAACTGATCGATGACCTGGAAAACTCCCCCGGGGCTTCGGCTAAGAAGGAGCTAGAGAATCTCAAGAATTGGGACAATGCTATAAAAGTCATCGAGAAACGAATCAAGGCCGCCAAAACCGAACTTAATGAGAAGGTTACAGAATTGGAGCTAAAAATCACGCTCAAGCGGCTTGGTGGCGACGACTTCAAGGCTGAGAGCCGCGAGTTGATTAAGCAGGTCGAGGCCCGGCTGGCCGAACTTAATCCAAATAACAAGGTTGACAAGAAGATAATTGCCGCACTCAACAAGGACAAGAGCACTCTGAGCTCCCGGATTGCTAGAACCGACGCTATGCTCGCCGAAATCGGCGGCCAGATCTCCGTAGAAGAAGCCCGCCGGCTTATCCTCAAGAAGATTTACGATATCGCACGCAGTGAGCTCGACCGATATCTCGACGCCGAGAAGCGGATGCTTACTCGAGGCATTGAGAACTTGTGGGAGAAATATTCTATAAGCAGCCAGGAGATCGAGGTTGGGCGATCCAAGAACTTGAAAATATTGGATGGATTTCTGGTCGATCTCGGCTACTACGGAGTGACATCGTGACTTGGCGAAGTATTAGTCTTGATACGGTGATCGCCATCATAGAGAGTGGTTCTCGCCCCAAAGGGGGGGCTTCAGGCGAGTGGGGTGATGTACCCAGTTTGGGGGGCGAGAATATCCTGAAATCTGGCGGCGTCACGCTCAACGGGGTTAAACTCGTCCCGGCGACATTCTATCGTCGAATGACGAAGGGCCATCTTTGTGATGGCGACGTTCTCATTAACAAGGATGGCGCGCTGACCGGCAAGGTTGGTTGGTACCACGCACCTGATACCGCCCCAGCTTGTATCAATGAGCATCTCTTCTTGTTGCGTGGAATCCCTGAGCGTATTACGCAAGGCTACCTTTACTACACTCTGCTCTCAGAGACTGTGCAGTTTCAGATTCGGGCTCAGATCTCCGGCTCAGCACAGCCAGGCCTTAAGTCCGGGTTCGTCAAGGCAATCACCACCAAACTACCTGAATCTGTTGACGAGCAGTCGCAAGTCGTCGAAGTGCTTTCTACAGTCGACCAGGCAATCGCGCAGACGGAGGCGTTAATCTCCAAGCAGAGGCGTATCAAGACCGGACTGATGCAAGATCTGTTAACCCGCGGCATCAACGAGCGCGGCAACCTTCGCTCTGAACAGAACCATGAGTTTAAGGACTCCCCACTGGGTTGGATTCCGATGGAATGGGACGTAATGTCTCTTGAATTTGCCTTGAAGAAAGCACAGGGGTTTCTCCAGACTGGCCCGTTTGGCAGCCAGCTTCACGCGTATGAATATACGCATGAAGGCATTCCGGTGATCATGCCGCAGGACATTTCAGCAGAAGGTATCTCTACTGATAATATTGCGCGAGTCCCAGAACAACGTGCCAAAGATCTGCGACGCCATAGGGTTCAACCCAATGACGTTGTCTTTTCTCGGCGCGGTGACCTCTCGCGTGCTGCTGCAATCAGCGAGGGGGAGTTTGGTTGGCTTTGTGGTACTGGGTGTTTTTTAGCGCGTATACCCACAATGGCAATAGAGGCGAAATGGTTGGCTGACGTCTATCGCCATCACCGTGTACAGAGCCAGGTATATGCTAATGCGGTTGGATCAACGATGCCGAGCCTCAACAATAATGTAATGGAACATCTGAAGATTGCTTTCCCGAGCATTAGGGAGCAGCAGGAGATCGCCCGCCGCCATGAGGCTATCGACGCTGTGATTCGTTCACTAAAAGATCATTTACAGAAGCTTAAAAACGTCAAAATCGGTCTTATGCAGGATCTGCTGAGCGGTAAAAGACGCGTCTCGCCTTTGTTTTGACGATAAGGCTTCGACAATAAGAGATGGTAGCAGTATGAATGTGGACAGTACACCCAAGCACATCCGTATCGACGAGCGAAATCACGTCGAAAAACCATTGCTCGACCAGCTTAACAGCCTTGGCTGGGAGATTATTGACTGCGACAACAGGCAACACCCGCGCGATACCCAGCGCGATAACTTCACGGAAGTAGTCATGTTTCCTGTGCTTCGAGAGCGGCTTAAGGTGATCAATCCCTGGCTCGAAGATGACCAAGTAGAAGAGGTCGTCAAGCAACTCACGGCAAACTTTCCAAGCACTAGTCTGCTAGAGAGCAACAAGCACCTCCTTCAACTACTCTTAGAGAACACAAGCGTAAACGAGAATCGCCGAACTGGTGATAAGAGCCCTACTGTCCGTTTCATCGACATTGCCAACCGGGATAACAATCGTTTCATTGCAGTTTGTCAATTTAAGATCAGAGTTTTGGGCACCGAACATCACATTATTCCTGATATTGTTCTTTTCCTGAATGGATTGCCCGTTGTTATAATCGAGTGCAAATCCCCCAAGGTTAAGGATGCTATCCCTGAGGCGATTGACCAATTGCTGCGCTATAGCGAACAGCGCGGAGCCAGGGGTGAGGGAAGCGCACCACTGTTTTTCTATAACCAGTTTATGATTGCCACCTGCCGGCAGGAAGCAAAGTTTGGCACAATCACTACCCACTCCGAGAAATACTTTTACCGTTGGGCCGACCCCTACCCTCGAACATTGAATGACCTGGAGCATGGTTCTAGCAGCCCGAATGATCAGCAGCGCTTGGTTGCCGGTATGCTCGACCGTGACAACCTGCTCGACCTAATCCGAAACTTCACTATGTTCTCAGTAGATGACAAAGGCCAAACCATCAAGATAGTAGGCCGTTATCAACAGTTTCGGGCGGTGAAGCTGGCGGTTAAGCGTCTTTTGAATGGTAAGAATCCTCGTGAGCGTAGTGGAATAGTTTGGCACACCCAGGGTTCAGGTAAATCGCTAACGATGATGTTCATGGTACGCGAGATGTATCGCCACGCAATGCTCTCGAACTGGAAGATCGTCTTCGTAACAGACCGCACGCAATTAGAACAGCAGCTCTCCGAAACGAGTCAGAGCGTTGGTTTCACAGTGAAGGTGGCCGACAGCATCAATAAACTCAAGGAGTTACTAAAGGCAGACACGTCCGACCTCGTCATGGCGATGATTCACAAGTTCCAAGAGCGGGACCTACAAGAAACATTTCCAGTGCTTAATACCAGTCCGAATATCTTAGTGATGACCGATGAGGCACATCGTTCGCAGTACAAATTGCTGGGCGCTAACCTCGACAGAGGTCTCCCGAATGCAGCGAAAATCGGGTACACCGGTACGCCAATTGACAAGACAGAACGGGTCTTCGGCGATTACATCGACAAGTACACAATGCGTGACTCCATCGCGGACGGCGTGACTCTGGAGATTGTTTACGAGGGCCGCACACATAATGCTGAGGTACCCGATCGCGCCGGGATGGATGCGGCGTTTGAGGACGTATTCAGCGATTACAATCTGCAACAACGCTTGGAGATCCTTGGGTATGGCTCTCGTGACGCATACTTAGAAGCGGAATCCACCATCGAGGCAAAAGCCAAGGATATGATTGATCATTACTTGACCCATGTGTACCCAAATGGTTATAAGGCGCAAGTCGTAGCCACATCACGCGAGGCTGCCGTCCGCTACAAGAAGCATATCGACGCAGCACTTGCGGAAGCTGCCGCGAAGCTTAAGCTCGACAACCCTTACAAGTTGAATATCGTCCAATTAAAAGCGATGAAAACGGACGTTATCATTTCAGGTCGTCACAACGATCTACCCCACCTCAAAGCCTACTCAGATAGTTCAAAGCACAAATCGAGCATAAAAAGCTTCAAGATGCCGTTCGAGGGTAAAAGAGAGGGTGTTAATGGCGATATGGGAATTCTTATCGTGAATAATATGCTTCTCACCGGATTTGATGCACCTCTTGAACAGGTGATGTACCTCGATAAAGTCGTCGTAGCACACAACTTGCTGCAGGCGATCGCCCGCGTGAACCGAGTCAGCGGGGAGTCCAAAGATAAGGGCTTTG
>JAACJX010000179.1 GCA_014237545.1 Ardenticatenia bacterium
GCAGTGTCGCGCCCACTATCATTGACGCCGAGGCGGCCGAGTCCTACCTGGCTGGCAAGGCATTGACGGACGATGAGGTGACGGTCGCCGCCGGGCTGGTGGCCGCGGCCGCCCGGCCCATCGACGACGTGCGCGGCCCTGCTTNCTACCGGGCCGAGATGGTCGAGGTGATGGCCCGCCGGGCGCTCTTGGCNCTGCGCGACGGCCGCGAGCGGGANAACTGGTCGGCCGACCCGGTNATGCTCTGGGGCGACACGGCCGGCGTCTTCCCCACCGGCTCNNNNTNNGCGGCCAGCTTCGGCCCCGANACNCCCATCGAGAGCACGGTCAACGGCCGGCGGATTACTGCCCCGGGCATCGACAAGACGCTGCTGCGCTGGCTGCGCGAGGAAGGGCTGCTGACCGGCACGAAAGAGGGTTGCGCCGAAGGCGAGTGCGGCGCGTGCACCGTCTACCTGGACGGCATGGCCGTGATGGCCTGCCTCGTCCCGGCNGCGCGCGCCCACNGCGCGGAGATCGTCACNGTNGAAGGANTGGCGGCCGANGGCCAATTGCANCCNATNCAGCANGCGTTCATCCAGACCGGCGCCGTCCAGTGCGGCTACTGCATCCCCGGCTTCATCATGTCCGGCGCCAAGCTGCTGGAAGAGCAGGCCGCGCCGGAGCAGACTCACATCGAGCAAGCCTTCGCCGGAAACCTGTGCCGCTGCACGGGGTATTACAAGATTATTGAAGCCGTCTACGAGGCGGCGGCCGAGATGAATTAACAGGAAGAAGAATCCACTGATTACACAGATTTCACCGACTGATCTCTGGAAATCTGCGCAATCTGTGAAATCTGTAGATTCCCTTACCAAGGATTGATCATGACCGACCAAATACTTCGCGCACGAGTGACGGAGCGGGTGGACGCCCGCGACAAGGTAACCGGCGACGCGCTCTATCCCGGCGACCTGACGCCATCCAACCTGCTATTCGGCCGCGTGTTGTTCAGCGGCCAGCCCCACGCCCGCATGGTGTCGATGGACACCAGCGCGGCCGAGGCATTGCCCGGCGTCGTGGCCGTGCTGACGGCTAAAGACGTGCCCTTCAATGAATACGGCCTCGGCGTCTACGACCAGCCCGTCTTCGTCGGGCTGGGCAGCAGCAACCCCTACGCCGATATCAGCCTGTGGGAGGGTGATCATGTGGCCCTTGTCGTCGCCGAGAGCGAGGCCATCGCCGCCCGCGCTTGCGGGTTAATCCAGATCGAGTGGGAGCAACGCCCGCTCATCACTGACGTCCGCGAAGCGATGAAGGACGAACTGATCCTCCATCCGTGGCACGGCAGCAATATTCTCAAGCATTACCTGATTCGCAAGGGCGACATGGCCGCCGGGTGGGCCGAAGCCGAGGTGATCATCGAGGGCGAGTACCACCTCCCGCACCAGGAGCATGCCTATCTTCAGCCGGAAGCGGGTGTCGGCTACATCGACAAGCAAGGTCGCGTCACTGTAGAGGTCGCAGGCCAGTGGGCCCACAAGGACCAGGAACAGGTGGCCCACGCGCTGGGCTTGCCCGTCGATCAGGTGCGGATCATCTATCCGGCCATCGGCGGCGCATTCGGCGGCCGCGAGGACATGTCGGTGCAGATCGTTCTCGGCCTGGCGGCCATGCGGCTCAAGGAGCGCGGCATTGAGCGGCCGGTGCGCATTATCTGGTCTCGTGAGGAAAGTATCCTTGGCCACCACAAGCGCCATGAGGGATGGGTCAAGACGAAGTGGGGGGCGACGGGCGATGGCAAGCTAACCGCCGTCGAAGCCGAGTTGATCCTCGATAGTGGCTCATACGCCTACACCAGCCCCAAGGTCCTGGGCAACGCCAACCTGATGGTCACCGGCCCCTACGTGATCCCCAATGCCCACGTTGACAGCTACGCCGTGACGACCAATAATATCCCCGGCGGCGCGTTCCGCGGCTTCGGCGGCCCCCAGGGCGCGTTTGCCGCCGAGTGCCAGATGAACAAGCTGGCCGAGGCGCTGGGTATGGACCCGGTTGAGTTGCGCCTGAAGAACGTCTTGCGCGAGGGCGATCTGCTGACGACGCAAACGCCCATTCCCNGAGGCGTCAGCATGGCCGAGGTGATCGAGGCGGCGGCCGACGCGGCNGACTGGAACATGACTCGCGACCCCAGCCGGCCGATGNCCGACGTGTTCGCCCGGCGCTCGCCTTTCCAATCGCTGCCGACCAATCCGGCGGCCATCCGCCGCGGGCGCGGTTTCGCCTGNGCCTTCAAGAACGTCGGCTTCTCCTTCGGCGCGCCGGAACGGTGCGAGGCGATCATCGAACTCCACGGCGGCCGTGAGATCGAGCGGGTTGTGTTGCGCCACGCCGGGGCTGAGGTCGGCCAGGGCGCGCACACGGCCTTCAAGCAGATGGCCGCCGCGGCTGTGGGCGTTCCCGTCGAATGGGTGGAACTTGACCTTTCGGACACGGCCACCAGCGGCAACTCCGGCTCCGTCTCCGCGTCGCGAATGACCTTCATGGCCGGTAACTCCATCCGGCAGGCGGCCGAGGAAGCGCTGGCCAAGTGGACCGACGAGGACCGCCCGGCCATCGCCCACGCCATCTACAAAGCGCCGCCGACCCAACCCTATGACCCGGAGACGGGCTATACCATGCCCAACTTCAGCTACGGCTACGTGGCCGAGGTNGTCGATCTGGCCGTCGATATCGAGACCGGCTTCATCCACGTCGAGCGCGTGATCTGCGCCGACGACGTGGGTCAGTTCATCAACCGGACGAATGTGGAAGGGCAGATCGAGGGGGCGGTGGTGCAGGCCTTCGGCTACGCGCTGATGGAGAATTTGCAGCTAAAGGATGGCCGCGTGATCAACCCGTTCCTGAGCCAGTATCTCATCCCCGGCATCAAGGACATCCCTGACCGGGTCGATTCGGTGCTGGTGGAGATACCCGACCCCAACGGGCCGTGGGGGGCGCGCGGCATGGCCGAGATGCCGTTCATGCCGCTGGCCCCGGCCGTCGTCGCCGCGCTCCACGANGCGACGGGGGTGTGGTTTGATGAGATCCCGCTGTTGCCGTGGCGGGTGGTGGATGGGTTGAAATAATCCGGTTAACACTTAAGTAGTGCATAATCGCCGGCAGTCCGCGCAGTCTATTCATGCATAGATCGCTGTTGCTATGGATTTGGATGCTGTCCGATGCGTTATTTTGTATGAACACCATACAAACATTCAACCCAGCTGTGCTGTAGACAATCAGTTGGCGTCAAATTTGCAAGTCCAGTCATGGGATGGGTCGGTTCCCCCGTCCCATGACTGGGATGGGATAAGTCGCTCCCACCGGTTAAGGACTCACAGTGATCGGCACATAGACGTCGTTGCTTGGAAGCGGTTGCAAGCGTTCCTGTTCCAAAGCCTCTAATCGTTGCGCCAACGCCTCACGTTTGGCGACAATCAGCGGATCGCTGTAGTGCGGGCTGGCCTGATTCGCCACGTTGTCTATTTCGTAGGGATCAACGGGATTACCCTCGCCGTCGCGCAAATGGTACATCTCGAATTGAGGCGGCTCCACACCGTTGGGGTCGAAGTAACGGGCGTATTTCCACTCGCCATCATCTTCATCATNCACGAAAATAGCGCGAATGTTTCTTGGCGGCCGGGGAATCTCCTCACCGGTAATGGGGTTGATCGACAGTCCGTTCTTGCTTCCCGCGGCGATGTCATCAAAGGTAAACAGGATTTCGTTCTGAACCGGCTGGTCAGGCTCGGTGAGGAGTGGTGTCAGGTCATGACCCATAAAGGTGTACATTTCACGATCAGATACCTGGCCGAGCGTAGCCAGCGTTGGCATCAGATCGATAAGGGACGCGAAGGAATCGGTAACATGCGCCTTGGGGAACAACTGCGGGTTGTGAATGATCAAGGGCACGTTGACTGTTTCTTCATACATGTTGAACGCCTTCTGTCGTAACGCACCGTGGGCCATGCCCATTTCGCCATGATCCGAGGTATAGATCACAATGGTGTCATCTCGAACCTCTTCTGGGATCGCGTCCAATACCCGGCCCACTTGCTCATCCACCAACTTGGTCAGCCCGGCATAGAAATTAGTGTAGCGCGCAATCTGATCCGGGGTGACCAGAAGGCCAAAGGCTAAATTTAGGATATTACGGACTTGTGCGTGGGCTGTTGGTTTGCTGCTCAGGTCCTCGTATACCGTAACCGGGGCAGAAATGCCCTGGTCAAAGTTGAAGCCCGCATAGTTGCAGCATTGTTCGCCATTTGTTTCCACGCACTCATCCCAGGATTCTGGGTAGGACAACACATCATGCGGGTTACCCAGTCCGACGAACAGCATGAAGGGTTGCCCGGGATTAGCTTGCAGGCCGGACAGGAACTCGACTGCCTGATCTGTAATCTTTCGGTCCCAATCGGTGCAGCCACCAGCAAAATCTGCCTGTTCAATTGTGCTGGCGACTGAGTTTGGCTCCCATTCATTGAAGCCATAAGCAGCGACATCCTCGGTGGCAGGTGTCCCCCCGTCTGACCCTTTGCTAACATGCCATTTGCCCTTGATAACAACGTTATAGCCAGCCGCGCCCAGCATCATGCCCATCGTCTGAATGTTCACCGGCAATGTTGGTTCATTGGCTGAGTTCGTGCCTCCCTCAGTCAACGTGGAGACGACGCCGTGTTGCGCTGGATGTAAGCCAGTGAATAACGTGGACCGGCTGGGCGAGCACATGGATGTGGAACAAAAATGACGCCTGAAGGTCAGGCCATTTTGCTGGAGGCGATTATGGGCCGGTAAATTGGCCTCGGCCCAACCATCCGGCCAATGCTGCGGATATCTTTCCTGATCGGTGACGATCAGGATGATGTTAGGTCGCTTGCCATTAAATGGAGTGAGTGCAGCGGCGTTTGCCGATCCGGTCCTAAATCCACGCCATCCGGCATATGCCAATGATCCCAGAGCGATGGATGCCCCCATTCCTCCTAAAAACTCACGCCGGCTGATTATCCACGGGGCGCTTTCCGTGGTTGGCTCTTCTAATACTTCAAGATGAGCTAAACCCGAGATTTCTAATGCTTGATTTGACGTACTGCTGGTTTGCGTTGTCATGTTAAACCTCTAATGAAAGGTTGGAAAGGAAACACTCTATCGATAGATAGAAAAGAACCGAGGATGTGAAGTCAATGCATACACTCCCTGGACGGTATAGGGGGATAAGTTGTTTGTAGATGAATAATCTTGCCTGGCTGGACTCCCCAAGCAATAATTTCATTATAGGTATTGACATTCGCAACGTCAATCATCCTACAGGACGATCCGTCAGACGAAACAAGCGCTGCCTGAGCGGTAAAAATCGTCTCGCAATCTTTGAGTTTATGCTGTTCCACGATTTCCCCATCCTCCTCCGTGGCGGCGGCGACCTGGCCACCGGCGTCGCCTATCGCCTGCACCACGCCGGGTTCCCGGTGATCGTCACCGAGCTGGCCCGGCCGCTGGTCGTCCGGCGGCGGGTGGCGTTGGCCACAGCCGTGCTGGAGGGAGAGATCACCGTTGAGTCGCTGCGCGCCGTTCGCGTTGAGACGCCGGCCGAGGCATGGACACTGGCAGCGACAGGAGTGGTTCCGGTACTGGTCTCGGCCCACATCCCTACTGAATGGGCGACAGACCACAAACCACAGACCACAGGCCATAATCCACCTAGCGCCACTCTCCAGCCGTCGTCCGTAGTGGACGCCCGCATGGCCAAGCGCAACATCGACACCCATATCGATCAAGCCCCGTTGGTCATCGCCCTGGGGCCCGGATTCACCGCCGGGGTGGATTGCCACGCCGTCATCGAGACNAACCGCGGCCACCGGCTGGGACGGGTCATCTGGCGCGGCGCGGCCGAACCCAACACCGGCACGCCGGGCATCGTGGCCGGCAAGGGGCGCGAGCGCGTCCTGCGCGCGCCGGCCGACGGCATCGCTTCCTGGCGGGTGGACATCGGCGTTCGGGTGCGCAAGGGGGAGCGCATGGGCGAAGTNGCNGGACGGCCAGTCGTCGCGCCGTTCGATGGCGTGGTGCGCGGCCTTATCTCGCCCGGAACGTCCGTACCCGCCGGGCTAAAGATCGGTGATNTAGATCCGCGCGAAGACGCCTCAGCCGCTTTCACCATCTCCGAAAAGGCTTTGGCAATTGGCGGAGGGGTATTGGAAGCTCTCTTGATCCACCTCAATCAGACTGGCGCTCCCCCGAAATGAANCGCAAAGGTCTTTGGCTGGTCGCGGGNCTGGCGCTGGNNGGGCTGCTCATCTANGGCGCGGNGAGNTGGGTCTTTTCCAGTCTCATCATCGCTGGGGAGACGCAGAGCCTGGCTGACGCGGCGGCCGACGGCGACACCCCGGCGGAATTCGGCCTGCCAGAGCCGGAAACGATCACCATCGACGCCGGCGAGGTGACCCTGGCCGGCTGGTATTTCGACAACCCGTCAAATGCCAACTGTGGCTTGATGTTCCTTCATGGCTTCCGCGGAACGCGCTACCATGCGCTCTATTGGACGCGGATGTTCTGGGAGCACGGCTGCGACGTGGTGGCCTATGACCACCGCGGCCACGGCGACAGCACGGCCGCCTTTCACACCTACGGCTATTACGAGAAAGAGGATGCTATCGCCGTGCTGGACTGGTTCGCTGCCCGGGCCGGGCTGGAACGNTCCCAGATAGGCGTCTTTGGCGTCTCCTATGGCGCGGCCACGGCGCTGCAAATGGCCCCGCTGGTGCCGGAGATCGCCTTCGTCGCCGGCGACTCGGCCTACAGCGATCTAGATGAAATCATCCGTTATCAGGCCGGCGAGCTGTTCCCCACGCTAGCGCCACTTGTGCTGCCCGGCGCGCTGCGCCTGGCTGAGTGGCGCGCCGGCTTCGACGTGGAGGAAGTGTCTCCGGAGCGATCGATCGCCGAGACCGACATCCCCGTCTTGCTCATCCACTCGCTGACTGACGAGTACACGTCCGCCACCCACTCGGAGGACATCTATGCCCAAAGCGACCCGAGCCACACCATGCTGGCGCTAACCAAATGGGGTGCGCCCCACGGCCGTTCCATCGTGACCAACCCCGATGCCTATCGCCAGATCGTGGACGACTTCCTGGCTCAATACGTGCCTGGGTTTGGCTCTCCGGTTGTTCCATGACAGCTAACGTATGGGAACTGCCAGTCGCCCTGGGCATCGGCGAGAGGCCGGAGCTAATTGCGTTGGTCGGGGGCGGCGGCAAGACAAGCCTTATGTTCGCCCTCGCGGCGGCGCTGCCTGGCCGCGTGGTCATGACCACCACAACGCGTATCTTTGCGGCACAAATGAGCCGCGCGCCGGCCGTCGTATTTGAGAGCGATCTGGGTTCTCTCGACGAGGCACTGGCCACTCACCGCAGGGTCCTCATTGTTGGGCGCGTCGATGGCGAGAAGGCGGTCGGCGTCGACCCTACCCTGCCCGCCCGCGTCCTGGCCCACGAGAATGTCGATTACGTTCTCGTCGAAGCCGACGGATCGCGAACGCGACCTGTCAAGGCCCCGGCCGAGCACGAGCCGGTCATCCCGCCGGGCGCGACGCTCCTCGTGCCGATGGCCGGGATGGACGCCTTGGAGGCAACCATTGAGGAGGTTGCCCACCGGCCGGAGATCATCAGGGGAATTACGAATGACGAATTACGAATTACGTATGAAGAAGGGCCGTCGGAGGTAGGTGGGCGACTTTCGCCGGCCGGGCTGGCTCGGGTGCTGGCGCATCCGCTCGGCGGATTGAAAGGGGCACCGGAGGGGGCGAGGATCGTCCCCTTTCTTAACAAGGCGGATACCCCGGAGCGGTTGGCGGCGGCGCGAGAGACGGCCGCCCTGTTGTTACGGGAGCCGCGAATACTGCGCGTGGTTATAGGGGCGCTGCGCTCGACAGTCCCGGTGCGCGAAGTGTGGCGGCGGGTAGCGGGCGTCGTCCTGGCCGCGGGCGAATCGCGCCGCATGGGACGCAACAAGCTGCTCCTGCCGTGGGGCGAGACGACCGTGCTGGAACGGACGCTGCGCAATGTCGCCGCGTCCGGCGTTCTGGAGACGATAGTTGTCGTCGGGCACGAACGGGAGTTGGCAGAATCACTCGCTCGGGATTATGGGACGATAATCCATAATCAAAACTATGCGAAGGGTATGCTTTCGTCGGTTCAGGCGGCCGTTCGTGCTCTGCCCCTCGCCTTTGAAGCTGCGCTGGTGACGCTCGGCGATCAGCCGCTGGTGGAGCCGGATATTATCGATGCGTTGCTGTCGGCCTATGCCGCCAGCTCGCGCGGGCTGGTTGCGCCCACATATCACGGCCAGCGCGGCAACCCGGTAATCATCGACCGGAGGTACTTCAACGAACTGTTAGCCCTGCCGCCGGAAGCCGCTCCGCGCGCCCTGCTCCAGCGCCACCCTGATGACTTACTGCTGGTCGAAGTTGACAGCAACGCGATTCTCCACGATCTGGATCGCCCGGAGGATTACGGGCGACTGCGGCCGGGACAGTCAGCCACAGATGGGGTTGATCCCACCGATTGAAGAGATGCTACCGGGCGGAAGTTGTGTCTCCGGCCGCGGGTGTTAAAATCCCGTCTCATTGAGCACCAATTTCAATTGACACAATTGCCGCGTAATCGCCTCCAAATAAGTCTGGGCAATCTGTGCATGCTTCCTGTATTAGATGAAAGAGTCTCCAACATTACCGGACTGGCCAGTCCAGATCATCCGCAGCGATCAGCGGCGCAAGACGGTCAGCGCCCGGCTGGAGAACGGTGTTCTGGTCATTCGCGCCCCGGCGTCGATCAGCGACAAAGATTTGGCCCCCATAATCGACAACCTCAAAAAACGCATAACCCGCCGCAACAAGCCCGTGCCCCAAACGGACGGGATGCTGGAGAAGNGGGCGCAAGCGCTCAATAAAAAATACTTCGACGGCCGCCTAAAATGGCAGTCCGTTCGCTACGTGAAGAACCAGAACAGCCGCTTCGGCAGCTGCACGCCCGCGAACGGTACCATCCGCCTGAGTGATCGGCTGGCTAGCATGCCGGCGTGGGTGCGCGACTACGTTCTCGTCCACGAGATGGCCCACCTGGTCGAAGCCAACCACGGCCCCCGGTTCTGGAAGCTGGTCAACCGCTACCCCTTAACCGAGCGCGCNCGCGGTTACCTGATGGCCGTTGGCCTCGAAGCCCCTGAGGGGGACGACAANNCCGACATAGACGACGTCTAGGTCGACCGAGTCTCCGGCGGCCGGGTTCGGCAAACCCCCGGTTTAATGCAGTTTGCGATAGCCGCGATTCCAGTAGACAAGTGGTTTTTCGTCCGGCCGCGGCAGGCTGCTGGCCTGCACCTCGCCGATGTAGATGGTGTGACTGCCGGCCGCCAAGCGCGAGTAGATGGTGCAGTCGAGCCAGGCCAGGGCGTCGTTAAGCACCGGCGCGCCGGTGACGGCCGTGCTCCAATTCCCCTCGGCGAAGCGGTCCTCGTCTTTNAGCCAGGCAAAGCGGTTGGACATCTCCATCTGGTCGTGGCCNAGAATATTGACGGCGAACGTGGTGCCGGCCGTCTCCATGAGCTTATAGGCGCTGGCGCGGTGGTCGATGGAGACGAGGATCAAGGGCGGCTCGGGCGACACGGACGCGAAGGCCGACACCGTCAGGCCGTGGACCACGTCGGAGTCACAGGGTTTGATAGTGACGACCGTGACGCCGGCCGGGAAGTGCCGGAGAACATCGCGAAACTCTTCTGATGAAATAGGCATAGGGATTTTCCTTGTTTATTTTGTGCCGGGCCGTCCGTTATTCCCGATGTAGGTAGGTAGCGGCAGCCCCAGGCAATCGCGCACGACGGCGGCGATGTCGGTCAGGTCATGGATGGTCGCCGCGTGGCGGTCATGGTCGCGGCCGAACAGAATGGTCGGCACGGGGTTGCGGGTGTGCTGGCGATGGCTCTTGTCTTCCAGATTGCCGTGGTCGCTGGTCAATATCAGCAAACCGCGAGCCTCATCCCAGGCTTCCAGCAGCCCGCCGATCACGGTATCGATGATCTCCAGGTGGGCCACCGCCTCGTCCACCGTTCCGCGATGTCCCGCCTGGTCTGTTGGCCAGTGCTCGAAAAATGAGAAACTATACGTGGCGGCGATGGCGGCGATGCGACGCCCGGCGTCAGGCAGGGAGAGGATGAGGACGTCGTCGTAGCCCAGATGGTCCCGCCAGCCCGCGCCGGTGAAATCGGGGCTTACGGCGCGCCCGGCGCGCAGATCATCTGGGCCCATCAAGGGCAGCCCGGCGCTGGTCGCCGCCAGCGGCACGGACGACAACAGGCGGCGACCGCTCTCGATCGCCTCGAAGTAGCGATCTGGATAGGGCGTGATGAGCGCCGCTTGCCCGCCTGAGGCCGTCACCTCGTGGAACAGCGTACCGGCGCGGATGATGTCGGCGACGCCCGGGTTTGGTTTGGGGCCGTAATGCTCGCCGACGAGGCGGGGCACGTTGCGGCCGGTCAGGATGGTCGCCTGGCCGGTGGCACTCTGCGGCCGGCCGTTCACACCGAGGTTGGCATCCGTCGGCACGAGTGAGGCGCGGGCCGTAGTGACGCGGTCACGCCCGGCCAGATACCAGCCCTCGCCCAACAAGCCGGTCAGGTTTGGCATGATCGCCATGGCGAACGGGTTCTCGGCCGAGCCCGCCGGGGCCAGCCCCACGCCGTCGAGGAAAAAGATGTGGGCAAACGTTTCGCCAAGCAACGTTGTCATATATTCGTGACTCTCCGATAATCCTAGCATATCCGCGACAGGGAATGAAATTATGCCGCGGAAGTGGCCGGTCGTATGGCGCNAGNGGCGCACCACAGGNAATCGGCCAGGCCCGCGGGGCCGGCAATTGTCGCCGGCANTTATCATGGACAATGACGTAGTTGTGATTAACGAGACCCTGGCCATACCCGAGGGGGAATTGCAGTTTCGCTTTTCCACTGGTGGCGGGCCGGGCGGCCAGCACGTGAACAAGACGGCCACGCGGGTGACCTTGTTGTTCGACGTGGCCAACTCCCCCAGTCTGGATGAAGAGACAAGGGTGCGGTTGCTGGACAGGTTGGCGTCGCGTCTGGACCGGCGCGGGCTGCTGCACATCGATGTCCAGGAGTCGCGCAGCCAGTGGCAGAACCGCATGACGGCTATTGCCCGCTTCCAGAAGGTTCTGGCCGAGGCCCTGCTGGAGCAGCCGGAGCGCCGCCCTACGCGGCCGACGCGCCAATCGCGCGAGGAGCGGCTGGAGGAGAAGCGGCGGCGCAGCGAGGTGAAGCGGGCTCGACAGCGACGATGGGGCACGTAAGCGCGACTCTCTTTCAGAAGATCCGCGTTTNGNCCCANNCCAAATAAAAAAGGACAGGTGATTATCCTGTCCTTCTTGCTNTTTCNCTGCCTCTNCCGGCAGTCGCTATGACTCCAACGTTTCCGGCAAGGACTCGGCCATTTCCTCGGCCGAACCCGGCGGAATGGGCGCGCTCTCCAGCAACGTGAAGGTCAGCGCATCGTCCTCNACGTCAATTCGGATTCGGTCGCCGTACTTAAACTCACCCTTGAGCAGGCGCATGGACAGGGCNCTCTCGACATAGCGCTGGATGGCCCGCTTGAGCGGCCGCGCGCCGAAATCCTTATCCATACCCTGTTGGGCCAGCCAGTGTTCGGCCGGCTCCGTCAATTCGATGCTCAGGTTGCCGTGCTCCGACAGGCGCTTCTGAACATCCATTACCTGGAGCTTCACGATCTCGACCACATCCTCTTCCGATAGCGGCTCGAAGATGATGATCTCGTCGATGCGGTTAATGAACTCTGGACGGAAGGTCTGCTTCAACGCCTCTTCAATACGCTTGTGATCTTCCTTCTCGGCCGAGGCCATCCCCGCAAAACCCAACGCGCCGGACTTCTTGACGAACGATGTACCAACGTTGCTGGTCATGACGATCACCGCGTTGCGGAAGTTGACTACGCGCCCCTGACCGTCAGTCAAGCGGCCGTCGTCGAGCAACTGCAACAGCGAGTTCCACACATCGGGGTGGGCCTTCTCGATCTCGTCAAAGAGCACCACGGAATAAGGCCGGCGGCGCACCTGCTCGGTGAGCTGGCCGCCCTGCTCGTAGCCCACATAGCCGGGCGGCGCGCCGAACAGTCGGCTGACCGTGTGCTGCTCGCGGTATTCGCTCATGTCCACGCGGATCAGGGCGTCCTCGTCATCGAACANGAACTCGGCCAGAGCCTTGGCCAGCTCGGTCTTGCCGACGCCAGAGCTGCCCAGGAAGATGAACGAGCCGATGGGCCGGCGCGGATCGCTCATGCCCGAACGGCTGCGGCGGATGGCGTCGGACAGAGCGGCAATAGCTCGCTCCTGACCAACGATTCGCTCGTGCAGGCGCTCTTCCATGTGCAAGAGCTTGATGGCCTCGGTCTCCAGCATCTGGGAGATCGGGATGCCCGTCCAGGCCGAGATCACTTCCGCCACGTCCTGCTCGTCGACGATNTCNTCGAGCTTCTGCTCGCTTTGCCACTTCTCGCGCAGTTCNTTGAACTCAGATTCAAGGCGCAGCCGGTCGGCCTTGCTGATTTGCGCCTTCTCGTAATCCCGCGCGGCGCTGGCCTCTTCCTCGCCGGCCAGGAGCTTGTCGATCTCGGTCTTGAGCGTCTTCAACTCCGGCGGCAAGGTATGAAGGGCAACGCGCAGCTTGGCCGCGGCTTCATCCATCAGGTCGATAGCCTTGTCGGGCAGGCGGCGGTCGGTCACATAGCGCGAGGAGAGCTTGACGGCGGCGACAATGGCGTCGTCGGAGAACTTGACGCTATGATGTGTCTCATACCGCTCGCGCAACCCCTGCAGCATTTCGATGGTCTCTTCGGCCGACGGCTCGTCGACGAAGACCGGCGCGAAACGACGCTCNAGGGCGGCATCGCGCTCGATATACTGGCGGTACTCGTCCAGCGTAGTCGCGCCGACACATTGCAATTCGCCGCGAGCCAGAGCCGGCTTGAGCATGTTGCTGGCGTCCATCGCGCCCTGGGCTGACCCTGCGCCGACGACGGTGTGGAGTTCGTCTATGAAGAGAATGATCTCGCCNTGGGCGCGCTGGATCTCTTCCATGGCCGCCTTCAGGCGCTCCTCGAATTCGCCGCGGAAGCGGCTACCGGCGATCATCGCCCCCAGATCAAGGGCTACGACGCGCTTATTGAGCAGGTTCTCCGGCACGTCGCTGACGATAATTTTCTGCGCCAGGCCTTCGACGATGGCCGTCTTGCCGACGCCAGCCTCGCCGATGAGCACCGGGTTGTTCTTGGTGCGGCGGCTCAGCACCTGGATAACGCGCAAGATCTCGGCGTCGCGGCCGATAACGGGGTCNAGGCGGCCGTCGCGGGCCATCTGGGTCAGATCACGGCTGTATTTCTCCAGCGTCCGGTAGCGGCTCTCGGCCTGCCGGTTGGTCACTCGCTGGCCACCGCGAAGCTCCTTGATGGCATCCAGGACGCGCTCACGGGTGATGGCGTACTCCTGGAGAATGCGCGCCGAGGGCGTGTTGCGCTCGCTCAGAATAGCCAGGAAGATATGTTCGGTTGAGATGTACTCATCCTTCAGCCGGTTGGCCTCGCCCTGGGACAGCTCCAGGACGGTGCGAATCCGAGGTGTGTAGAAGACCTGCCCCACGCCGCCGCCATAGACCGACACTTTAGGGCTGGCCCGCAGTTCGGCGTCCAGCCGGTCAATCAGCGCCGCGCTCTCGACGGTGAGGGCAGCTAAAATTTGAGGAACGGCTCCGTCCTGTTGCTCCAGCAACGCCAGGAATACATGTTCCGTATCCACCTGGGTGTGGCCATAGCGACGCACGATTTCGTAGGCGCGCGTAGCCGCATCCTGGGCTCGTTCCGTGAAACGGTCAAATCGCATCTGTCTTTTGTCCTTAACACGGGGTTTATAGAGGGAGCGGGTTTCCGGAGAAATATCTCGCCAATCAAATCGCCCGTGAATGATATACAAATATAGTTAAATTACTGACAACATAAAGGCCAAGGGAATGTAAGCGAACCCCCGCCAAATTAAGAGTATAGCAATCAATGATTGGATTCACGTTAGACTTTCGCGGCCTAAGGGGCTGGATTTAAGCACCAAATCACGCCCAGCCCTTGTCACAATACGCGAATTCCCTCTTGTGAGTCGTACCCATCGCCCCAGGCCAATATTTTGAAAGGCGTAATCTCGATCAGCCGCCAGTCAGCCGTTTCGTCATGGCGAAAATCCCACTCGTATTTGTGGTAGAAGTGCTCGGCCAGCGGATCGATCAGCGACCTCGAAGCGGTGTGGGCTTCGCCTTCGATGACGACGACATTGAGCGGATCGGTCAAGGATAAGGCGACGTTCTGATTGTTGTACATGTTGGCATACTTCTGCGTCTCGCTACCGGTACAGACGTAGAGCTTGCCCTCGAGCCAGATATACCACAGCGGCACAAGGTGGGGGCGGCCATCGCCGCGCACGGTCGCCAGCCAGACGGTACTCTCCCGGCTCAGTCGGGCTTCGATGGCTCGCCAGCGGGCGGGGTTCCGTCGTATCGTCATGGACTACTTCTGGTCAGACTGGGCCTCGACCAGCGATCAGTCGGTTATTGTGCCATTCAACGGGCTCGGCCGCGCACGGGTCGTCCAGCACCCGCCTCGCAAACACATCCAGCTGCCGCGGATCGCCGCTCGTGAAGCACCGCAGAGTGCCGGCCTGATCGGTGGGGGTGGCCAATTGGTGTTGTTGTAGCACAAATCGCGTGTGACGGGTAACAGCCGGGGCCGGGTCGATGATCGCGATGCCGTCGCCGACGATATCTTCCAGCAGGGGGCGTATGAACGGGTAGTGGGTGCAGCCAAGCACCAGCGTGTCGGCCCCCTCTGCCAGCATGGGCGCGACCACGCGGGTCAATAACGCGCGCGTCTCCGGCCCATCCAGCGCGCCGGCCTCGATCAGCTGCACCAGGCCGGTGCATGGGTCTTCGAACACCTCGATTCCNGTCGCGTACCGGGCCATCAGGCCGGCATAGCGATGGCTATTGAGCGTGCTGGGGGTCGCCAACACNCCGACTTTGCCNCTGCGCGTGGTCAGCGCCGCGGGCTTCACAGCCGGCTCCATGCCGATGAACGGCACGTCGGGGAAGGCCGAGCGCAGGTAATCGAGGGCGGCCGCGGTGGCCGTATTACAGGCGACGATGACGAGCTTCGACCCAAGCCGGAGCAGGAAGCGCGTGATCTCGGCCGCGAAGGCTTGAATCTCCTCGGCCGGCCGCGGGCCATAGGGGATATGGCCCTGATCGGCAAAGTAGACCACGTCCTCGGCCGGCAACTGCCGCCGAAGGTGAATCAGGACGGATAATCCGCCAACGCCTGAGTCGAACACGCCTAACGGCCCAGTGGGTGAAGGAATGTACGTGTAAGCGGCGCGGGGCGCGGCGATTAACTGGGTGGATGGCGGGAAGAATGTGTCGCTCAAGGCCGGCTTCAGGCGATGTCCCGTGTTTGTTCGGCCGCGCTATCCGCGACGGGGGCGGGCGTGGCTAGGCCGGACTGCTCCAGCAGTTCTGTCACCTGCGCCGCGACCAAACGCTCGCGACGGTTTCCGGCGCGCCGCGAAATGAACAGAGCAACCAGTAGCAAAAGCGCGGCCGTGATCAGCCGGCGCCGAAATACCAGCCGTTCGAGCGATGATGGCGACGAAGCGCGGTTGGCGGCAGCCGCGCCCCAGGCGCCAGGCGCATATGCGACCGTAGTGGTGTAGACGCGGGTGCGAATAGCGACTTGCTGTTCTAACGCCTCAAGACTGCGCCGGGCATAGGAGCGGGCTGTAGTCTGGAGCATCCGCTCGGTCAATTGGGCAGGGCGACCGGAGACCTCGATATCGGCTGTGTAGGCGAGCGTGGCGCTATCCGGCCCTTCGGGATGCAGGGTCACGCGCCCGCGGCAGGTGACAGCGCCTTCCGGGTTGTTCCCGCTGGCCTGAAAGTCATAGGATTGGGGCGGGACGGCGCGAGACAGCAACAAGGTTCCGGTGAACGTTTCAACCAATTGCCCCACGCGCAGGGCAAATGTGCCCCGAAATTCGTCAGTCGAGACCGCTTGCAGTGATTCACAGCCGGGCAAAACACGAGCCAGGGTCACGGGGTCGTGGAGGAGCGACCACAAAACGTCCCGGCCAGCGGCAAAGGTCTGTTGTCCCTCGATCCTCATGGTCATTTCCCTCAGCTGGCTTTTCGGCCGGCCTGCGCGGTCGCCGCCTCTTCGCCCTGGGCCGCCAGCCANCGCTGCGTCAAATCGGCCGGCTGCTCGACACGCCAATCGCTATACGCTTCGAGCGCGTTTTCCATGAACCCTTCAGCTATCTCTTCGACGCGACCGAGGGAGATACTCTGGGCGATGCGATCGACGACGCGCTTGGGCATCATGCGCAGTCCACGCGGCCGCAGCAACTCCGACTNGAACTGAAAATGATAATCGATGGCCGTGCCGTCTTCTTCGGGGAACAGCTTGGCCGTGCTGGAGTAGTAGCCGTAGCCCGTCGTCGCGTTCAACGTTGACTCCTGGGCTACCTGTTCGCAACCGCCCAACGGGCCGATGACAATCTCCATCTTTTGAATATCGACCACGCTATCCAGGTCGCAGAANATATTGATGGTATATGCTCCAAGCTCAACCGTCTGATAGCGTATGCGAACCTTGTCGGTGGAGTAAGTCTCCACGACGGTGATATGGGGCAGCAAATAGGTGACCCGGCTAAGGTCGCTGAAATAGATGAGGGTCGTGAGGGGATCGGCCGGAAAATAAAACCTGCGCTGGATGGTGCCGTTAAGGGTTATCATCGGGCGAACCGTGAGGAGCCTGTATTATGAAAGGAGGCCTCTGGCCGCAGGCTAGGGATTCTGCGCGCCATCATCCACTTGCCCGATAACTGTCTCCAGCTTGGCCGAGAGCGATTCAATCTGCGCGTGCAACCGCTCGAGTTCCTGTCGNGTGGGCACGTCGTGGCTCTCCAGAATACGCTGCAACTCTTCGTCATCAAGCGCGGCAACCTCGGGAGCGGTGAACATGGGGGACAGTAGTTTTTCGCGCAGGCGCGCGCCTTCTTCGCGGGCCAATTCACCCTTCGAGACCAGCGCCTGGACCCGCCGGTCAATCTCTTCGTCGACATGGCGCCATAAATCGAGGGGCAAGGTTAACCCGCGCCGCAGCGTGCCCAGCGTATCTCCCCCTGCCCGAACCAGATTCGTGAGAACGGATTTAGGCAGAAAGCCCTTTTGCGCTTTCTCCTGTTCGAAAATGATCTGCGTCAGCACCACGGCCGTCAGGTCTTCGTCTGTCGCGTGGTCCGTCACGACGACTTCTTCGCCGGCCCGGATAAGCGCGGCAATCTCATTCAGGGTGATGTAGCGCTTGGCTTCCGTGTCATACAGCTTGCGGTTCGGGTATCTCTTGATAACGGGCATGTGTCTAGTCCGGATTTATTACCATGTGGACGGTAAATGATTATAAGCCGTAAAGGCACGGATGCCAACGCAAGCTCGGTCGCAAGATGGNCCGAGAACGACAGCCATTCAGGCCAAACAGAAAGGTCGATNAGCNGCCGCTNGACCCGAACGTCCCTATCGTCTAGTTGTTTCGTCGCTGCCGATTCAGCTCATCGACTTTATCGCTAAGGCGAGCGATCGTGTCGCTNAGGGAATCAATTTCGCTCTTGGTAGGGATGTTCATTCGCGACAGGAGNCGTTCGACACGCTTTTCGTATTCCTCTTCAGCCTTCTTTGTGCCGCCTTGCAGAATACTCTTGCGACGGTCCAGCACATCGGTCAGAAGCTTGCGGGCGTCGCCATCGGCGATCTCCCCCCGCTCCACCAACTTGCTCACGAAATCCTCGATCTGTTCCTGGGTCAAGGCTACAGCGCCGATACCNGCCATCAGAACCCGGCGAACGCCGGAGAGAAAGGTATTGGCCGTCTCGGTGTGTTCTTCCGTGAATTCGATCTGATCGGTCATTGAAAATACTCCTGTTCGGCTGGCCGGCGTTTTGGGGATGTTGAATTGCTGAAAAGACGTGGCCGGCCCCGCCATGACGCAGCGCATTATGAGGAATAGTATCATATGGGTGATTGCACTGTCAAACAGGTGCAAGGCCGGTGATTCGCCGCGAATCGTCTCATGAAATGGCGAGTGCCTTGATTGAGCAGCTTGGCCACCAGCAGCGGCACGCTGGGACGAAAAGTGAGGGAGTGACTAATTGGGTAGGCATACGAAATCGATGACAGACTTCTTGTCAAAGGGACGAGCCCGATTGTGAAGTTGTCGTTGGTTCCAGGCGTGGGCGAAAGCCTTGAGATGACGATTCAGCCACACCAGACAACGGGAG
>JAACJX010000304.1 GCA_014237545.1 Ardenticatenia bacterium
CCCGACACCTGCGGGACAATTACAGAAGTCATTGACGGCAAGGCCGTAGCCTTCTATGCCGACCCCGACCACCCCATCACCGACGGCTGGGTGTGCGGCAAGGTGCGGCCGTATCTGGAGCACGTCTACCACCCCGACCGGCTGACGCACCCGCTGCGGCGCGTGGGGCCGAAGGGGGCCGGGCAGTGGGCGCGGATCACGTGGGACGAGGCCATCGCCGAGATCGGCGACCGCTGGCGGCGGATCATCGCCGCGCACGGGGCCGAGGCCATCCTGCCCTACAGCTACAGTGGCACGCTGGGCCTGGTGAACATGGGCGTCTGCAGCGGCCGCTTCTGGAACCGGCTGGGCGCGAGCCAGCTCGACCGGGCCATCTGCGGCGCGGCGGCCGAGTACGCCGTCGAGGCCACGCTCGGCGGGCGCTGGGCCGTGNCCTATGNCGACGNNGCNCANNGNAANGTGATCCTCATCTGGGGCCACAACCCGGCGACCACCGCTCCGCACTTCATGCCCCACCTGAANGCGGCGCAGCGGGCCGGCTGCACGGTGGTCGTCATCGACCCCAAGCGGACGCGCACGGCGCGCACGGCCGACTGGCACATCGCGCCGCGACCCGGCACCGACGGNGCGNTGGCGNTGGGNATGGCCCACGTCATCGTACGCGAGGGGCTGCACGACGAGGCGTGGCTGGCGGCGCATGCGGTCGGCTGGNCGGAGTTGCGCGAGCGCATCATGGCGATGCCGCCGGAACGCGCGGCNGAGATCGCCGGGCTNNCGGTGGAAGACGTTTACAAGCTGGCCCGGCTCTACGCCACGAGCAAGCCGGGACTGATCAAGATCGCCGACGGCGTGCAACGCAACCGCATGGGCGGGCAGACGGTCCGGGCCATCCTGGCGCTGCCGGCCATCACCGGGCAGTATGGCACGCGCGGCGGCGGGCTGGCCTACAGCACCAGCGGCTATTTGAAGTGGGACGGTGAGGCGGTGGAAAAATGGGGCGAGCTGGAGCGGCAGGGCATCCGGCCCGGCCGCATGGTGAACATGAATCGGCTGGGCGCGGCGCTGACCGGCGAGGCGACCGACCCGCCAATCCAGTCTCTCTACGTCTTCGGGGCCAACCCGGCCACCAGCGCGCCCAATTCGGCGCTCATCCACGCCGGGCTGTCGCGCGACGACCTGTTCACCGTCGTCCACGAGTTGTTCATGACCGACACGGCCGAGATGGCCGATATCGTCCTCCCGGCCACGTCGAACCTGGAGCAGGCTGACCTGCACAAGGCGTACGGCCACACCTTCCTGCGCTACAACCACCCGGCCATCCCGCCGTTGGGCGAGAGCAAGAGCAATTGGGACGTGATGCGGTTGCTGTCGGCCGAGATGGGCTTCGACGAGCCGTGGCTGCGGCAGGACACCGATGAGGTGATCGCCGAGGTGCTGGCGGCCACGGCGGGACATAATCCGCGGCTGGCGGGCATCACCCTGGAACGCCTGAGGCGCGAGGGGCAGATATCCCTGACGCTGGATGAGGATGTGCCGTTCGCCGGCGGCCGCTTCCCTACCCCCAGCGGTAAGGTAGAGCTGTATTCGGCCCGCCTGGCCGCCGACGGCTACGACCCGTTGCCCGGCTATACCGACGAGTTCGATGACGGGGAGCCGGAAGCAGGCCGCTTCCGGCCCGAGGACGGGCTAAGCCTGATCTCACCGGCGGCCCATCACTTCGTCAGCAGCAGCCTGGCTAACGGGCCGGGCCAGCTGCGCGCCGAGGGCGAGCCGTTCGTGGAGATTCACCCCGACGATGCCGCCGCACGCGGCATTCGGCACGGCGCAAGGGTCTACGTGGAGAACGGCCGCGGCTGCGTAACGCTGCGGGCNGTGGTCACCGACGGCGTGCGGCCGGGCGTGGTGGCCTCGCCCAAGGGGCGCTGGGGCAGGCTCTCCGGCGGGCGCAACGTCAACTGGACTACGTCCGACGCGCTGGGGGATTTCGCCGGGCAGAGCACGTTCCATAGCAATCGAGTCTGGTTGCGGCCGGCGGGAGAAGAGGGGAGAGAATCCGCAGATTACGCAGATTTCGCAGATTAAAGAGTTTGNTAAGGTTGCGGGCGTGAGCCGATCCGCCGGTTTAACAAACAAACAGCTCTCGGACGACGTGCCATTTCATGGAATTGGGCGCGTTAATTCTGTGAAATTTGTGAAATTTGTGGTTTACTTCTTATGAGGTTTCATATGGAGTTTCAACCGCCNTTTATCGATTATTCNGTCCTGTGGCCGCTCCTGTTNGTGGCNGGCACGGGNTTGCTGTTGATGGTCCTCGACCTGCTCGTGAGCGCCGATCGCANGCGCCGTTGGGCGCCGGTNCTGNCNATTGCCGGGCTGACCGGNGGGCTGATCACGTCGCTGGCGCTGTGGAATACCGGCCGNGGCGCGTTCAGCGTGGCNGGCGGCGCGCCCATGCTCGTGGCCGACAACTTCGCCGTGGCNCTGAACGTCATCTTNGCCCTGACNGGCATCCTGACCGTGCTGCTGTCGGTCAACTANCTGCAGCGCACGGGCCACGACCGGCCGGAGTTCTACATGCTCATGCTGTTNTCCCTGAGCGGCATGATGCTGATGGGCATGGCCAACGACCTGATCCTGATCTTCCTGGCGCTGGAGCTACTGTCCATCCCGCTCTACATCCTGGCCGGGTTTGCCTGGCCGCGGCCGGAGTCGGAAGAGTCGGCCATGAAGTACTTCCTCCTGGGCGCGTTCTCGTCGGCCATCTTCGTCTACGGTGTGGCCCTGATCTATGGCGCGACCGGCACAACATCGCTGCCGGGAGTCGTGGCTGTGGCCGAGGGCGGCACGTCGCTGCTGCTGCTGGCCGGCGCGGCCATGATGCTGGTCGGCTTCGGCTTCAAGATCGCTGCCGCGCCGTTCCACATGTGGACGCCCGACGTGTATGAGGGCGCGCCGACGGTCGTCACGGCCTTCATGTCCGTGGGGGCCAAGGTCGGCGGCTTCGCGGCGCTGCTGCGCATCCTCATGGTGGCTCTGCCGACCCTGGGCGATACGTGGGCGGCGGCTATCTCGTTCCTGGCGGCGCTGACGCTGATCATCGGCAACGTGGTGGCCATCATGCAGCCCAACATCAAGCGCATGCTTGGCTACAGCAGCATCGCCCACGCNGGATATATCCTCATNGCCGTGGCGGCCTCGTTCGAAAACCCCGACGGCATTAGCGCGGCGCTGTTCTACATGTTCGCCTACACCTTTACCAACCTGGGCGCGTTCGCCATCGCCGTGGCCGTGGAGCGCAAGGAAGGCGAAGGGGTCATGCTCGAAGATTACAAGGGGCTGGCCAAACGTTACCCGTGGATCGCCATCGCCATGGCCTTCTTTATGCTGTCCCTGACCGGCGTGCCGCCGACGGGCGGCTTCGCGGCCAAGTTCTACGTGTTCAGTACGGCCNTCGAGGCCGGGCTGATCTGGCTGGTTCTCATCGGCGTGATCACCAGCGTCATCTCTGCNTATTACTACCTGCGGGTCGTTTTCTACATGTACATGTATGAGGGCGAAGGCGAAATGGTCCTGAAGCCGTCGCTGATTTCGGTGGTGGTCATCACCGCGCTGGCGACCCTGCTGCTCGGTATCCTGCCTGGCACATGGTTCGATCTGGCTCGCCAGGCCGTCATCCAGAGCGTCCAATCGCTCGCCGCAGGCGGATAATCAATTGGGAATAAGGAATTAGGAATCAAGAATACATCTTCCTCCTAATTCCTTATTCTTAATTCCTAATTCTCCCATGAGTCACATGATCGTCTTTGCCATGCCGTCGATCGAGGGGGCGTATGCGATGCGCGACGCGCTGGACGATTTGCGCGCCTTCGATCTGGTGGACGTGGAAGACGCGGCCGTGGTCGAGCGCCATGAAGACGGCTCTGTGCGCATTCGCCAGGCGTTTGATCTGCTNGGCGCGGGCGCGCTGGGCGGGGCGATATGGGGCGCGCTCATCGGGCTGATCTTTCTGACGCCGTGGTTGGGCATGGCCGTGGGGGGGTTAGCCGGCGCGCTGGCCGCGAAGTTCACCGATATCGGCATAGACGACGAGTTCATGCGGGAAGTCGCCGAGCACGTGAAACCGGGTCATTCCGCCCTTTTCATGCTGATTGAAAATTGGGAAAATAGCAGGGCATTACGACTCTTGGCTGATTTCGATGCCGCTATCATTCACACAACCATGCCGGCCGACGAAGAAGCGCGATTGCGAGCGTTTTTCATCGCGGCGGCCGAAGAATAATCACTATCCACCCCACCCTCTGTGATCTCACCTTCGCCCATTTGACAGTCGCCTTGCCGTGACTGTTTCGCCGTGTCGCGCCGATATACGAGTGGCGCGCCGAAAATTTCTAACGATGGGGAGCAGGTCCGGGACCCTTCCCTTCAATTGGAGAATCTGAATGGACATCAAGCACCGACCGACTACCGACCGCACCAGCCGCTCGCCGGAGGCGTTTCGGCAGAACATCGTCGATAACCTTTACTACTCGCGCGGGGCAAACGTGCAATCGGCCAGCGATTATGATATGTACATGGCCCTGTCCCGCAGCGTGCGCAATCATCTTGTCGAGCGCTATCGCCGCACGGTGGACATGCGCTATGCCGTGAATCCCCGGTTTGTTTACTACCTGTCGGCCGAGTACCTGCTCGGGCGGCAGCTGCCGCAGAACCTGCTCTATACGCAAACGGAAGAAATCGCGCGCCAGGCGCTGGAAGGGTCGCAATACCCGCTGGAAGAGATCACGCCCCTTGACGTGGAGCCAGGGCTGGGTAACGGCGGCCTGGGGCGGCTGGCGGCCTGCTTCCTGGACTCGCTGGCGACACTCGATATCCCGGCCATCGGCTACGGCATTCGCTACGAGTACGGCATCTTCCGCCAGGAGTTCCACGACGGCTATCAGGTGGAGCAGCCCGACGAGTGGCTGGCGCTGGATTACCCGTGGGAGTTCGCCCAACCCGACGACATGATCCCGATCGGCTTTGGCGGGCATACGGAGCACTACCGCGACGAAAACGGCCGCCACCGGGCGCGCTGGTATCCGGGCGAGCAGGTCATGGGCGA
>JAACJX010000519.1 GCA_014237545.1 Ardenticatenia bacterium
GGCGAAAACAATCAGGAGCGCGCTCCAGAAAAACAGGTAGCTGGCGCGGTGTGTCAGGATGAGTTTTCTCATGGTAAATGCTCGATGTCATTCCCGGCGATGTTTTCGGCGCNAGGGCCGGTTATGATGTTATTAAACCTGTAAAGGATATCAAGCCCGGCGAAGGATTGAGCTCCCACCCGCCGGGCTTGATGCTTCACTGTTAACTGTCGAACGCGGCGGCCCGTGCCGTCGCGGGGCTTACTGGCTGGCCGCGAAGGTCATCGTGCCGCCATCGGCCATTATCTCTATTGTCAGCGTGCCATTCTCGATGAAGAATAGCCCGGCGAAGTTCAAGTTATCAATGAACGTGTCNCCCAGCGAGCCCGAGGGACAAGCCGCGGCCGTGACGGCGCGGATGCTGATGCTCAGCCCGGCCTCGCCATCGACCGCGTATGTGCCGCTGCCCGTGTTGCAATCGGCCACGACGGAAACGGAGCCGTCCCCGGCGAAGGCGATNGTATACGTCCCGGTCACNTTAAAATCTTGTTTCATGTCCCGGAAGTAGGTCCACCGCCATGACGTGCCGGCCAGCGGATCGGTCGCGGCCAGGGGGCCGGTGGCCGTCGCGCCGCCGGCGCCGGTATCAGTGCCGGTGAATGGCCCGCCGTTCGCGAAGTTGAGGACGCCGCCGTCGTCCAGGGTCAGAACCAGATTGCCGTCGTCGTCGAAGTCGAGGATTTGCGCCCGGCCCAGATAGTCGACGAACGCGTCGCTGAGCGACTCCTCGCCGCAAGCGGCCAGGGTGACGGCCGCCGGGGCGAGCGACAAATTGGCCTCATTCAGCGTGTAGCCGCCCGCGCCGTTATTGCAATCGGCCCGGAAGGCGTAGGTGCCGTCGTCGATCAGGACCAGGTAGTAGGCTTCCGGATTCTCGACAACGGTAGGATCGCCGTCCGCTGGCGTGTAGCCTGTCCATTGCCAAACGGTATTGAGCGGGTCGCCCGCCGGCGCGGGCTGGGCGGACTCGGTGGCCGCCGCTTCCTGGCTGGTACCCACTTCGCCCAGATTGACGAATGTGGCGCTGCGGCCGTCGCCGGTGCTCAGCGTCACCGCGCCGTCATTGCCCACCTCGGCGTTGCTGACGCCCTCCAGGAAGGCGAGAAAATCGCTATCGCGCGAGCCTTCGGGGCAGGCCATCTTCGTGAGGCGGATGGGGCCGAGTTGCAGGGCGCCGTCATCGCCAAAGGTATAGGCGCCGCCGCCCACGTTGCAATCGGCCACGACGTTGAACGTGCCATCGGGCAAGAGGGTGAGCAGGTAATCCTCGGGGTTTTCGACCTCAACAACGTCGCCGTTGGCGTCGGTGAAGCCGGGCCACTGGAAGGTGAAGCCGGCCAGCCCGGCATCGGTCGCCGCCGGTTGCTCGTCGGCCGCGGCCCCGCCGGCCGTCTCGGCCTCGCCGACGTTGGCCAGAACCATCGAGCCGCCGTCCTCCAAACGCAGCACCATGTCGCCGCTCTCGTTGAAGCCCACGGCGCGCGCGGCGAGAAGGGATTGAATGAACTGGCTATCACGCGAGCCCTCAGGACAGAGCGCGCGGGTCAGCGGGCCTGGCTCCAGACGAATGGAGCCATCGGCGTCATAGGTATACGCGCCGCCGCCGACATTGCAATCAGCCCGGATGCTGTAGGTGCCGTCGGGCCAGAGCACCAGCGAGTAGTCTTGCGGTCGCTCGACCGCCGCTTCCGCGCCGCCGGCGTCAGCGCTTCCAGTCCAGTACCAGGTGTGCCCCACGGCNTCGAGCGCCGTTCCAGGAATGACCTCAGCTTCTTCCGGAGCCACCTGCCCGCCAATGGAAAGCGAGCGGATCAGGTCGGCCAGCGTGGTGGGCGACGGGTTCAGATCAGGCTCCGTCGCTGACTCGACCTGCTGCCGCAGGGTGACGTAGTAGCCCTCGCGGTCGGCAGTCAGCATGTCGGCTTGCTCGTCCGCGTCATCCGCGGCCTCCGGCAAGAACGTCGCATCCATCGGCCAGGACATGAACACGTATTGNTNGCCGTCGGCCGTGATGCCCTGGTAGATGTAATTGAGGCCGGACTCGTTAGTGACGGGGGCGGCTTCCTCGCCGGTGATATTGGTGAAGTAGCCGACGCCGGAGCCGCCGCCGAAGGCGCGGTAGGTCGGGCGCGAGACGAAGTTCTGNACGACATNGCCCAACACGGGGGGCACGGGAATGGAGGCCTCGTCGGCGTCGGGTTGCTGCTCCAAAAGCAGGAGCAGATCGTTGAGCGCCTGTTGCCCCTCGGCATCGCCGTTTTGTTCCAGCATCGACAGGAGCGCGGCGATGGGGATGATGCGCACCTGCGGCCGAGTCANATCGATGCTGTCGGGCGCGGCCGGNTNCGGCGCGGCCNCCTCCGGCCCCACGAAGGTGAGNNGCAGGTNGGGGGGCATACCCGGCCGGCCGGCGGCGGCATCGGCCGCGTTGCCATCCACGAGCGTGGCCAGCCAATCGGGAGCCACGGCCGACGACTCGATCAGGACGCTTTCCGGACCGACCACCTCGTTGCTTTCGCCTTCGCTGGCGGATTCGTCCGTCGCCGCCCTGGTCGCGGCCGCGGATTCGGCGGCGGCGCTCTCTGTGGCTGTTGGCTCGGGTTNGGCCGTGGTGGCGGCTGTCTCGGCGGCCGTCGGTTCCGGTTCTGGAGTAGATTCAGCCACNGCGACCGTCTCCGGCGTGGGGTCGTTATCCTGCCCGGCCAGAGCCGTCAGGCGGTCGCGGGCGAATAGCAGCAGCCATAAGAGGCCGATGATCTGGAGCGCGAGGATGATCCAGGCCAGGATGACCTTGGTATCGCGTTCCTCCGAATCGTTATAGTTAGTCATGCAAGCCTCCCGGCTTAGGAGAGCGCGTCCCGGGTCTCGTCGGCGGCATCCCGCGCGACGTCCTCGGCCGCGACGGCCGCCTTTTCAATCGCTTCTTCGGCCGCTTCCTCGGCTTCCTCAGCCTTCTCCTCAGCATCCTTCACGCGCTCTTCCATCTCTTTCCGTTCGTCCTCGAGATATTCCTCGACTGTACCTTCCACTACCTTGTCGGACAGCATACGATAGCCGATGTAGATGGGCATGACCTGATAGACGGCGAACCAGAGGGCCAGGCCGGTTGTCACCCACTTGAGCGTGTTGATGTTGGCGTTGATCTGATCGCGGGCCACCGTCAGGGAACTGGTGATNTGGTCGAGCAAGGCGATGTACTGGTCGATCAGCGGCACGAACTGCTCGACGGTCGTGTTGATGCCGGATATGTTGCCGGCCAGCGCCTCGATGTCGGTGCCGATATTGCCGAGGTTAGTCACCGTGGTGTCCAGGTTCGTTTCCAGCGCGCGCAACTGGTCGGGGATGGGAACCAGGCTCTCGCCGATGGCCAGAACGGCGTCGTCGAACGGCTCGGCCGGCTCGTAATCGATGCCCAGGTCAAAATTGATCGGGATGGCCAGCGCGCCGGTGCCGAAAGATTGATTGACGCGGAAATTGCTCAACCTTTCGAGCGTGGTGTCGATCGTGCCGGCAATCCCCGCCAGGTTGGGAATGGCCGTATTGACCGCCTCCAGGCTGTTGGGCAGCGTGTTGGTGGTCATCGTCGTCGCCTGCTCCAGGAGCGGTTGGGTGTCAAATATAGTGACGGCCACGTTGCGGGTGGCGTCGGAGACAGTGTTCAGGGTGCTGCTGGCCTCGCCCAATGTCAACTTAACGTTCTCCAGGCTGGCCGTGGTCGTGCTGACCGTTTCCTCAAGCAAAGTGACTGTTGAGTTGAGGCCTGCGCCGAGGGCGTCAATGGCCTGCCCGGCGAAATAGGCCGCGGCGCCGGAGATAACGAGACCGACAATGCCGACGATTATCATGATGATTCCGATGAGTCGACGAAAGATGGACATCTCTGCTTCCTCCAAGTTGGTGCCCAAAGGGGCGATTAGAATGAAGTTGCCAAGTAGTTGCGCGGCGTCATGCAAGCAGCGCGCCGTCTGTGGGGGACGGCGCGCTGCTGGTTTCAATCTTTAACGACGTTCGCGAAGCAAATCGCGAATCTCGGTCAGCAGTCTNTCCTCGGTCGTCGGCGCCGGCGGAGCGGCCGGAGCCTCTTCCTTCTTCCGGCTCATGCGGTTGATGGCGCGAATGATGAGGAACAGGACGAGCGCGATGAGCAAGAAGTTGATGATGGCCTGGATGAAGTTGCCGTAGGTGATAGTCGCATCGCCGACAGNGATGGCNANAGAAGTGAAATCGACGCCGCCNAGGATGGCTCCGATGATGGGCATGATGATGTCGTTGACGAGCGANTTNACGATNGCCGTGAAGGCCGCGCCGATGATGACGGCGACAGCCAGGTCCATCACATTGCCGCGCATAATGAAATCTTTGAACTCTTTGATCATTTGTTATCCTCCGAAACTCTCAAATTTTCCCAACAGCCGGCGCGCCATGGATGAAATCGCGCTCCGACCGCCCACACGAATTTATATCTCCCCACGCGGACCGCGGCCGGCAGGGCCGTGGCCTGGCGCGGGGAGCCTGTCATTTAACCGTTCGGATCGTCCAGCAGATCCATGAAATCGGATCCGGTCTCTTTCTTGGTCGACTTTTTCTTCGATGTGGACTTGGTTGATTTCGTCGAGCTTTTCTTCGGCGCGGCGGTTTCTTCGGACGACGCCTTCTTCTTGCTGNNGGCGCNNTTGGGTTGGGCCGGGGGCGCGGCCGCCTGTTGTTNGGCCATCATCATGCCCATAGTCTGTTGCAGGCCCAGGATNGCNTCGTCNTCGCTGATGCCCATCTGGCTGNAAAGCCGGCTGGACACNCCGCTGGAGCGAATGAAATCGGGATCGGTCAGGTTGTTGACGTCGACGGCCGCGCCGCTGCGCTTTTTNGCCATGGANGCCGTCAGCAGGCCGATAGCGCCCATGATGAGCATGTTAGCCATCTGTTCGGAGATGCCGAGTTTCTCGGCCAGCGTCCCGGCGAAGGGCAACGACATGCCCCCGCCGCCGCCGCCGAAGGTCATCTGGCCGGCATTGCCGCCGCCACCCAGGAGACCGCCAAGCAGGCTGCCCAACAGCCCGCCGCCCGCGCCGCCACTGTCGCCGCCCANCANGCCGCCGAGTAAATCGCCGGCGNCCGCGGATGGCTCAGGGGCGCTCGCGCCGCCGCCCAGCAAGCTGCCGAGCATGCCGGCCATGTCCCCCGAATCGCCGGCGCCGGTCTGCGGCTCAGCGCCGCCCATCAGGCCGCCCAGCAGCGCCCCCAGGCCGCCGCTGCCGCCGCCGCCCAGCAGACCGCCGAGCAAATCCTCCATCCCCTTTTCGTCCGAGCCTTGCGGATCGGGGCCTTCGCCTGACAACAAATCCATAAAATCATCGCTCATTCTCTTTTCTCCCTTTTCTGTCCCGCTGTGGTGAAGGCGAAGAGCGCTATGCGCGGGCTACTAATAACTTACCTATATCTTATTGCGAGCTGACCAGCAACGTTACGGGTCGCGAGATGGCTTCCAGCGCGTCGGCCGCGCCCAGCATATAGGCGACAATCTGGTATTCGCCCGGGGTCACATTGCCGCTGACGGCCCATCGGGTATCGGGCCCGACGACGGCCGGGTCGCCGAAAGGCTCTCCGTTCAGTTCGACCAGGATGGTGCGGTTTGGCTCGGCCGTGCCGACGATGGTCAGGAACGTGCCGGCGAAGGTCGGCACGCCGGACGCGTCGATGACCGGCGGGCGCACNCCCTCGGCCAGCGGCGGGACGAGGATGCGATCGATGGCATGGATGACACCATTGGCGGCCCCGATGTCCGGCGTGGTCACGACGGCATCGTTCACATTCAGCGCGCCATTCACCGAACTGATCGTCAGCAGCCGGCCGTTCACCGTGGCCGGCTGGACAGTCAGNAAGTCCGCGGCCGGGTAGAGGCCGCGCGTGATATGGTACTGCAACAGTTGTGAAAGGACTTGCGGGTTGGCGTTCANGCCGTCGATCACCCGTTGCGGCAGATCGGCAAAGGCCTCGTTCGTGGGCGCAAACGTCGTGAACGGCCCCGCCTCGGCCAGTATCGCCAGCGAGCCGGTCGACTGCAACACCGACACCAGGGTAGAGAATTCCGGCCGGCCGGTCAGCACGTCGGCCAGCGTCTGGTCGCTCCCCTCGGCGGGGACGGCCGTGGCAGCCTCAGCCGCGGGCGCGGTGGCCTCGGCCGCGGGTGTGGAAGCGGCCACCGTGCCGGCGGCGACCTCGCCGACAGCGACGGTGAGCGGCGTGGCGCTGGAAAGGAGGCTGCCGCCGGGATCGAGCGTGTTGAATTGCAAGGTGTAGATGCCGTCGGGCAGGGCGAGAGGCAGAGACCACGCTCCGGTCGCGTCGACCANGGCTGATCCGCCGGGCGCGCCATTGACCTGCAACTGCACCTGGGTTCCCGGCTCGCCGCGTCCGCTCAGGAGCAGCCCCTCGGGCCGCGAGGGCAGGACGACCGCGCCGCTGTTGGGCTCGACCTGCACGTCGGCCGACGGCGACAGGCTGGGCGGTCGTGAATTCAGCTTCATTGGGTCGGACTGTTGGGTCACTGCGCCGGTGGCGTCGGTCGCTTGCAGCTGGACGTCGCCGGCGACGGCATCGGCCGGCACCTCGACGACGAAATTGCCGGACTCATCGGCCGACGCCGAGCCGACGACGGCCCCGTTGNCGACAATGTTGACCGTCTGGCCGGGCGCGACCGAGCCGGTGAAAAGGTAGGCACCGGACAGAGCGTCAAATCCAGGCGGGTTGAGGGTGACGGTCTCCACCGGCGCCGTCTCGCCGACGGTGATCGCGACCGGCTGGGATTCGCCGGCCACGCCGCCGACATTGTCGACGGTCTGGACCTGAAGCGTGTATGACCCCGCCGGCAGATCCACCAGGGCCGACCAGTCGCCGTTTACGCCGGCGATGGCCGTGCCCGAGGGCGTGCCNTTGACCAGGACGACCACTTGCGCGCCCGGCCCGGCGGTGCCGCTCAGGNTGACTGTGCCGGGCTGCAGCGGCTCGGCCGGCAGGTTGATCGCGGGGACAGCCAGCGTGGGCACGGGCAGGGTGGCGTCCGCGTCTTCAATGCCGGCATCGCCGGCCACGGGCGTTCCCTCGGTCTGTTCGCCAACACCCAAGAGAGGGGCTGAGTCGCGGGTGGCTATCCAGGTCAGCATCAGCAGCAGGATGAGCAACACCAGCACGCCCAGCTTCATCAGATCGTAGCGGCGTATCTCCTCGGCGGTGTGATAGCGGAACATCGCTTAGCCACTCCTTTTGGCGGCGGACAGTTCCGCGGCTGTGGCGATCCAGGCCGCGTAGTCCGGCGTTCGCATCGGCGGCGCCTTGCAAATATCGGCCAGTTGTTCNGGGGTGGCCGCCGCCATCGCTTCATAGGTGCAGATACCGGCCTCGTAGAGGCGNCGTTCGTAAACCTCGCCGATCTCCGGCAAGCTATAGAAATCATCAGGGGGGCTTCCGTCCCAGGCGCGGCCGAGGCTGTTGGTCTGCGCGGCCATATTCATGGCGGCTTCCTTAATGGCCCCCAGGTCCACATCCTGAAACGGTTTGACTTCAAGGATGCGCCCCAACTCTTCGGCCGGCAGCTCGGCCAGCGACCAGTAGCTGCCGATGCCCGCGGCGTAGAGGCGCTCTTCAAAGGCTTGGCCTATGCCGGGCACGGCCGAGAGGTCTTGCGGGCAGCGGACGACGTGGGTCGGTCGGGCACGCGTGCTGGGAATCCGCTTGCCCGCCGCGCGCAACCCGGCTTCGCTGATCCAGGCCTCGTAGTCATGGCCGCCGCGCACGCCGGCGTTGCGGACGATCTCATCCAGTTGCTGGGGGGTCGACTGAGCCAGCGCGGCATAGCTGGTGATGCCGGCGGCCTGTAGAGCCGTGGCCGAGCGCTCGCCCATGCCGCGGATCAGCCCCAGGTTGTCGCCGCCACGCCGAAACAGGCGGCTTTTCAGCTCTTGGAGGGCGATGGTGTCGCCCGAGGCGGCCAGCCTGGCCTGCTCGATCCACTCGCCGTAGTTGATCTTGCGCCAGGCCGGGGCGGCGATGATCTCNTCCAGCGTGGCCTCATCGGCCGCGGCCAGGTCGGCGAAGGTGACGATGCCCCGATCGCGCAGTTTGGCGGCGTAAACCGGGCCGATGCCCTCTAGCTCCGTCAAGTCGTCGCCCATTCGGACGCCGCGTGTGTTGGCCAACGCCCGCGCCTGGCTGGCCCAACTGTCGAAGTTGATCTGTTGCATGGCGCTGGGCTTGATGATATCNCGTAACTGGTCGGGCGAAGCGGCGGCCAGATCGTCATAGGACCGGATCCCCGCTTCGTCCAGCAGCGCGGCGTAGCGCGGGCCAATGCCGCGAACGCGGGTCAGGTCGTCTTGATAGGCGGGGGTCGCCGGGCTGGTCTCCACATCCAGCGAGCGGCCGACAGCCGCGGCCGCCAGCGCGATCCAGTGGTCGGCCTCGTCGCGCTCCAGGCCTGTGGCCACGGACAACGATGTACCGTCGGCTTCGGCCAGGGCATCGACGGAATCGATGCCGGCCAACTGGNGCCGCTCGGCCAGATCGNCNTCCNCGTCGCCGAGCAGAGTGAAATCAGCCGCTCCGGCCTGATCCGGCGTCACGGCCATTTGCTCCGCTTCCCAGTTTTCCTCGAAGTCGGGGAACTCCATTTCGGCCGCGGCATCCTCTTCGACCATCTCGGCCACGATCATTTCATCAGCCAGGATGGCCTCATCGGGAGACGAGACGTAAAGCTCCTCATCCTCCGCGGCGTCAAAAGCCAGGGCCGCGCCGGCCGCCGCCCCCACAGCCGCCCCCGCCAGGCGGGCGTGCAAATCGTTGTTCTCGCCCTCGAGCGCCTTAAATTGGTCTTGCCATTGCTGTTCGTTGAGGTTCAGCCGCTCTTGCCACTCTAGCTCTACGGCGCGGAGGCGCTCCTGGTATTCGAGCTCGGCGCCGGNTAGTCGAGCTTCCCAGTCTTCGTCCAGGTCGACTGATTTTGCCGCCCGTTCGTTGAGCNGTAGTTCGGCTTCCTGGGCCTCTTCCGCGTCTCGCCGCCAGAACAGCCAGTCGATGATCCACTCCACAAGCCAGCCGATAATGACACCCAGTATCAGACCAGTCCAGAAGTTCATGTGCGCACCTCCTAATGGGAGACTTCCCTAAAAAGCTAACTATTAGTATATAACTTTTTAACAGATTTGCGCGATTGGTAAACATAAATGGCCATAAGGATTGCCTTCTAGGAGGCTTTTTGTAGTACCTATGGCTTATTAACTGCCGGGAATGGCGGCTGCCTGTTGAAACCGGGGTCAATGGGAAGCTATAATGACATGTGACAGGACGCGGTTTGGCGGCAGATGCGCTCGCCGGGCACATTCATTCCTTGATGGGGAGTTCACTACCACACACAGGGAATAGCGGTTGCCCCTAATAACCGTCGTTACTTTTCTGGGACACCAATCAACTTAGCAAGGAGCTTACAATCATGATAGATGTGAAGTCCCGTCGGTATCCGTGGCAAAACGCGCGGATTTTATCAGTTTCCGTCGTTGTATTGCTGTTGCTGGCCATCACGACGGCCGTGGCGCCGGCGCAGGAGCAGANGGGCGAGGAGACCTACCCGACCGACGCCGAAGTATCGGCGACGTTGGAGCCCNTCGTTCTCAGCGAAACGCGGCGCGGCGACGTGAANACGATCACCCTCGAGATTCCCGTCGGCGCCGATACCTTTACGTCGTCCAACCGGCCGACGACCAACTGGTCCAACGATCCTAACTTGCGCGTCGGGTTCAATATCACGAATGGAAACGGCGCCGAGCGGATCTATCTTTTCTTTTCGCTAACCTCGATTCCTGCGAATGCGACCATCCAANCCGCCAACCTGCGCCTNTATCAAAANGNGTTCTCTCCGCCCGCGGACGCCAATATGGGGTTGCTGGCGCGCTTCNTGAACTCGGCNTGGGATGCTTCAACAATTACATGGGCCAACTTTACGCCCACCTGGGGAGCGGAGATAGGCGTGGGACAGGTGCCTCCGATTGTCGGCTGGCTCCAGGCCAACGCCACCGGCCCGGTGCAGGAATGGGTATCGGGCGCTCGCCCCAACTATGGCATCATGATCCAGGGTGATGAGACACCGCAGCAACGCGAGCGCGTCTTCACGGCGATTAACGCCAACAACGGGCTTCATCCCCGCCTGGTCGTGACCTATGACGTTATCGTTGACACCACTCCGCCAACCTCGACCATGGCCGCGCTGCCGCAATGGTCGCAGGCCCAATTCAACGTGAGCTGGAGCGGCACAGACAATCCAGGCGGCACNGGCATCCGCCATTTCGATGTCCAGGTACGCGAGAACGGCGGCGGCTGGCAGAACTGGCAGACCGCCACNACGAACACATCGGCCACCTTCACTGGCCAGAACGGCATTCTCTACGACTTCCGCGTGCGGGCTGTGGACCGGGCGAATAACTTTGAAGCCTTCCCCAATAACCCACAAGCCAGCACGAGGGTGGATACCATTCCGCCTACCTCTTCCATGAATCCGTTGCCGCAATATACCTTCACGCCTAACTTCACCGTTAGCTGGACCGGCACCGACAACCTGAGTTCTATCGCTCATTACGACGTGGAATTTCAGATTAACGGGGGGCCGTGGCAGCCGCTGACTTCGGTCACAACCCAGTCGTCGCACACCATCTCCAACGCGCAGGTCGGGTCTGAATACGGCTTCCGGGTGCGGGCAGTCGACCGGGCCGGCAATGTCCAGCCGTTCCCGAACGGAGCGCAGGNGCAAACCACGATCTCCGTCGGCAATCCGGAGGCNCATATCCTGCCCTTCACGCCGCCGCTGGCCACCCAGAATACGTTCGTGGTCCAATGGGTNGGCGAGCCAGTGCCCGGGGCGAATATCGTCTCCTACGACGTCCAGTTCAGCTTCAACAACGGGCCNTGGCAGAACTGGTTGACCAATTTCGCGGGGGGCAATGGGGCAAACAGCCAGACCTTCACCGCGCAACAGGGCGACGGCGCATACTCCTTCCAGGTGCGCGCCCGCGATAGCGTCGGCCGCGTGGGGCAATTCCGGGGCGGCCCGGGCAACTCCATCGCTGTCGATACGCAGGCGCCTTTCATTACGATCCGCGGCTATTTGCCCAACATTTACGGCAACTAGCCTGAACANCTGAAAAACCCGAAAACCGGGCGCCCCGCAAGGCGCCCGGTTCTTCATCTTCGTGAAAAATGGAACTTTTCGTGCTGGCCTGCGTCTTAAAATTGTGCGCAAGTCAGGCCGGNTACCGGCCGGCGCGCTACTTTTAATCGCAACGAACATAGTAGAGAAGAGGANAAGAGAAGATGAAGACAAAGTATGGCTTGATTATGACTGTCCTGATGGCCCTGGTCGTGGCCGCGGCCGCCTGCGNGCCGACCGGCGGCGAGCCGGAGATCGCGGCCGGGCAATCCCCGGCGGCGGGCGAGACGGACGCGGAGAGCAAAGAAGCAAACATGGGAGAGATGATGACTTATGAGCTAGTGGGCACGCGGTGGGTACTGGTGTCCTATGTGAACGCCGCCGGCGAGACGGTCGCGGCGATGGCTGACCGCGAGGTGACGGCCGAATTCAGCGCCGACGGGCGCGTGGCCGGCAACGCCACTTGCAACCAGTACTTCGCCAGCTACGAGGTGGACGGCGACCAGCTGACGGTCGGCCAGGCGGGCTCGACCATGATGGCCTGCACTCCGGCGGAGGCCATGCAGCAAGAGGCGGATTTCCTGGCCGCGCTGCAATCGGCTGCCTCACACGCCATCGCCGGCGACCAGATGACAATCGCCAATGAGGCCGGTGAGGTTGTGCTGACCTTCAAAGCTGCGGCGCCGGCCTCGCTGGTCGGCACCAATTGGGTCGGCACGATGTATAACACCGGCACGCAAGCCGTGACCAACGTCATGGAGGGGACGACCATCACCGCGGTCTTCTCCGAGGACGGCAAGTTGAACGGTTCGGCCGGTTGCAATACCTACATGAGCAGCTACACGCTGGATGGCCAGAACATCACCATCCAGCCGCTGGCCACGACGCGCAAGCTCTGCCCGGAGCCGGCCGGCGTGATGGAACAGGAGGCGGCCTTTGTCAAAACGCTGCCCCAGGCCACCACGTACACGATTAGCGGCGGCAACCTGGAACTGCGCACGGCTGAAGGGGCGTTGATCGCCTCATTTGTCGCCGCACAGTAACACTCAGCATCANTCAACGACCGGACGCCAGGNCGTGGGAGGGCGACTTTCCCGCGGCCTGGCGTCTTTGCGTTTTCCGNCCCATTCGGTCACAATTCTCCAAAATCTGGCCGAGCCGCGGCCGCGAACGAGGAGTATTGCATGTCAGTTAAACCCGACCACTGGATTCGCCGCATGGCAAAGGAAAAGAAAATGATCGAGCCGTTTGTCGACGGGCAGGTGCGCGACGGCGTGATCTCCTATGGCCTNTCNTCCTATGGCTANGACATCCGGGTTAAGAACGAGTTCAAGATCTTCACCAATGTTCATTCGGCCGTTGTCGACCCGAAAGATTTCAACCCCAAATCCTTTGTCGATTACCANGGCGATATCTGCGTCATCCCGCCCAACTCCTTCGTCCTGGCCCAAACCGTGGAGTACTTCCGCATCCCGCGCGACGTCATCACCATCTGTCTGGGCAAGAGCACCTATGCCCGCTGCGGCCTTATCGTCAACGTCACCCCCTTTGAGCCGGAATGGGAGGGGTATGTGACGCTGGAAATCTCGAACACCACGCCGCTGCCGGCCCGCATCTATGCCAACGAGGGCATTGCCCAGGTGTTGTTCTTCCAGGCCGATGAAGTTTGCGAGATNTCCTATGCCGATCGCAAGGGAAAATACCAGTTCCAGCAGAGCATCGTCTTGCCGCAAATATAGGGGAAGTCGGGCGGAATAATTCGCCAAATTCCTCACCAATCGCTATAATTTCGCCCTGCAGTGGTCTGTCAATCGACCGCGGCGGCGTTTGGGCGCTTAGCTCAGTTGGTCAGAGCGCTTCGTTTACACCGAAGAAGTCGGGGGTTCGAGTCCCTCAGCGCCCACTGGCGGGCCTTTGGCCTGTTATTGTTGGTACAGGTGGTTTTGCTATAATCCGCTTTCGTGATAAATCGCACAAAGCGACATTGAGCGGCCCTTTAGCGGCCGCTATCGGTTAGAACGAGCGAAACGACCGATGGAATAATCTTTTGACAGAAAGAGAGGCAGGAGAGTAGCCAAATGGCGAGTCAAGCGGCAACAGCACAATCCGGAGCCGGCGCCTCCGGCGGCATCAGCCGGCGCGAGTTCCTCTATTACATCTGGGGAGCCTCGATCGCGCTCGTGGCCTTGCAGGGCGCGGGATTGCTTGTATGGTTCCTGATCCCCCGTTTCCGAGAGGGCGAATTCGGCGGCACCTTCACGGTGGGCATGGGCGACGTGCCCGAAATCAACGCGCCNCCCATCAACTTTGCCGAGGGGCGTTTCTGGCTGGTCAATCTGGACAGCACGCAGCCGAACGATCTGATGTACCAGGCGCCCGACGAGCCGAATCCCATCCAGGGCGTCGCCGCTATTTANAAGGTTTGTACCCATCTGGGCTGCATTTATTCGTGGACGCCGACCAACAGCCGTTTCGAGTGCCCGTGCCACGGTTCGAAGTACCGCCTCGACGGCCGGCGCGTGGAATCGCCCGCTCCCCGCTCGCTCGACCGGTTCCTGGTGCAGGCCATTGCCGAAGACGAGACGACCGTTCTGGCCGAGGCTACTCTGGAGAACGATTTCTTCCAGCCGCTGCCCCTGCCCGGCGGGACNGCCTTCATNCGTGTGGACACCGGCAACCGCAAGAANGGCTTGGTTCAGCCTTTGNTGTGCGAATTCCAGGGCAACTGCCCCTAATCAATTAATAATTAGGAATTAGGAATTACGAGTCAGGGAAACCCCGAGTTGGAAATCTGACACCTAATTCCTAATTCCTAATTCCTNATTCGTAATTATCTGAAGGAGTTGTTATGGCTACATTCGTCGAACAAGTCCGCGAAATGGGAATCAAGCAGGCCGTCGTCACGAAGGCTGATGAGGTTGTCGAGCGCCTGACCGCCGGCATGAACATCACCGACATTCGGGCGGCATTGCGCGGCGACGAACCTCGCCGGCCGAATCCCCGCTTGCGGCCGCACGCCGATGGTTTTTGGCTCCACATCCGGCCCAGTTTCTATCATACGGGCGTCACCAACATCTATCCNACCTTTCGGTTGGGCTGGCTATCGACCTTCATGTTGGTGTGGGAGACCATTACCGGTCTTATTCTGATGGTTTTCTACACGCCCAGCCCGATAGCGGCCTACGGNAACATGTGGAACATCCTGGGCAACGTGCCGTTGGGCCAATTGTTCCGCAACATGCACCGTCTGGGCGCTGAAGTCATGGTGCTGGTGGTCGCCCTCCACATGCTCAGGACGTTCGTCACCGGTAGCTATAAAAAACCACGCCAGTTCACCTGGGTCACCGGTATGCTGCTGTTGCTCTTTACCATCTTCCTGAGCTTCAGCGGCTACCTGTTGCCGTGGGACCAGCTGGCCTACTGGGCGCTGACGGTGTTCATCAGCGGTGGCGCGGCCGCCCCGGCCCCAGCCATCGTCAACGACAACATCCTGCTGATCCTGCAGGGTGGTCCGGCCCTGGGCGCGGATGGCTTGCTGCGCTGGTATTTGCTCCATGTGCTGCTGCTGCCGTTGCTGGCCGGCATTTTCTTCTTCGTCCATTACTACAAAGTCGTGCTCTACGGCATCTCGCTGCCCCCCGGCCGCGAGCAGGTTGGCGAGGACACGGCCAAGCGCGTGCCGAAGGATGAGCGCACCTATTTCATCCCCGACATCCTGACAAGCGAATTGATGTGGTCCGCCCTGGCGACGCTGTTCCTGGTGGCGGGAGCGCTGTGGCTGTGGGACGCGCCGCTGGAGACTCATGCCGACCCCGTCGTGACGCCGCTCCACGTGGTCGCGCCGTGGTATCTGTCCTGGTCGCAGGGCTGGCTGAAACTGGCCGACAAGACGCTGGTCGTCGGCTTCATCCCGCTGCTGCTGGTGGCGTTCATCGTCATGCCCTACATCGAGGTGGGCAAGAGCCGCCGCTACGCCGACCGTCGCGTGGGCCTGACCGTGGCCATGCTGTTCATCGCCTTCATGCTCGTCTCGAACTGGATGGGCTCGCCGGAGTTCCGCGTGCAATCCTCGCCCGACCGCGAGGTCAGCATCAGTGTTCTGCCCGAAGAAGGGCCCGGCGGCATCAAGGGCATTCCCTACGAGCATCTGACCCCCGGCACCTATTCACCGGGAGAGGTGGTCGAGGGCAACCCGTTCCTGACCCGCGGTCTGGAACTGTTCCAGGAAGCGATGTACCAGCAAAGCTGCACCCTGACCGGCAACCCGCAATGGGACGAATGCGACGTGGAAGTGCTGGAGAACGGCACCCGCCGCTTCAGCAACTTCTTCACCAGCGACGCCATGCCGGACCCGGTGGCCCATCTGGAGATCGTCGAGATTCAGCCGAACCTGAAAGAGTTGATCTTGCATTACGAAATTACTAATCCCGATACGGGCGAGGTTTCGAACACGGAATGGATCAGGCCGCGGCACGCATTCTCTAATTACGAAGAAGAGTGTCGCTTCCTGAACAAGTCCTGCGCAACTGATTAATTGCCGCTCAGGTAGAGACGTTCCAGCTGGAACGTCTCTACTGATGAATAAGGAATGATGACAGATGCAGATTAAAATCGTCATTGGAACCATCGCCTTTATGATCGCGATGATGGTGCTCGGCTACTCGGCGTTGCGCGAACCTGCCCGTCTGGAACGCTTTACCAATGCCGAATTGGGCCGTTCGATTGAGGCCGGTTCGGAGATCTTCACCAATAACTGCGCGACGTGTCACGGCGTGGATGGCACGGCGCAAGAGTGCTACGANGCGGCCGGCAACCAGATCGCCTGCCAGGGCCTGCCGCTAAACTACAACGCCCTGTTGTGCGGCGACGTNTCGCCNCGCATGGTGGAAATGGGCTGGAGCGGGACCAAGCACGACTACATCCTGACCACCGTGGCTGCCGGCCGTGGGCCGATCATGCCCACGTGGTCGGAGCAGTTCGGCGGCCCGTTTCGTCCTGACCAGGTCCAAAACGTGACCAACTACGTGCTCAACTGGGAGAGCGAGACGCTCTGCTCGCAGCCGCTGGTCACCTATGAATGGCCGGAGTTCGCCGAAGAGTTCCTGGCCGGTCCGGACGTGACCCCGCCGGGCGATCCTGTTCGCGGCGAGGAATTGTACTCAGTGACCTATGGCTGCCAGGCGTGCCACGGTTCGCTCGACGGCGCGACGCCGGCCGCGATCGGCCCATCGCTGACCAACATCGAGACGGACGGCGCGACCCGCGTCGAGGGCATGGATGCCCTGCAGTACGTCTACCATTCGATTCTGTTCCCCAGCGACCACATCGCGCCGGAGTGCCCGACCGGGCCGTGCGCCGGGCCGCCCAGNGCCATGCCCGCCAATTTCGGCTCGCGCATGGGCGAGAACCCGCAGGACATGGCCGACATGCTGTCCTTCCTGCTCGGCGAGTAATGGCAAGCGCCTTATAGAAACGGGAACGGCCCGCTNTNGATAACAGGGCGGGCCGTTTTTATTTGNTCGGGCGTGAAGGCTAAGGCNNGCAAGAAGNCACGGCGGATTGATACTNTTTGAACAATAAAGACGGATTTAAGCAGNCGCGGATTCAAATCCGCGGCTGTTATACGAAACCTGGTAAATCAGGTTGTCAGAGGCGTCGGTAACCGGCTTGAGCCGAGTTTTGTATGACGTCAGCGGGATTGATCCCGCGGGAATGATCCGTGTTTAATTGTCTAGGACATGATCTCGCTGCAATTATCTCAGTCNCTCTTCAACTGCGTCCCGCACTTCCGGCAAAAAGTGTCCCCGGGTTGGGCGCGCTGGCCGCAATTGTGGCAGAACTTCGCGGTCGACGACGCGCTTGTGGGAGCCGTCGGGCGGGTGGGGCTGCTTGACTTCGGTTTGTTGGGCCGCGTCGGTTGTGGCTTGCGGGCGCGAGAGCCGGAGCGCCCCTGCCGCTGGCCGACGTACCACGCGCCGCCGACNAGCGCCAGCACGCCGGCCCCAATGAGCAGCCAGATGGGGTCGAAATCAGAGCCGGTTGCGGGCGCTTCGTCTGGCGTCGTTGTGTTGGTGTCGGTGGCGGCCTGTGATTGGGGCGGAGCTGACAGGGCCGGCTCGTCNGCGGTGTAGGCTACCTCGACTGTAAACGGCTCGCCCGCGCCCACCGGCCGCGACGGCAACGTGTGATAGGTCAACCCGTCGCCCCGCGTAGCGGCCGAGGATGCGGCCGCCGGATTGACGCGAAAATCCGTCGCCGCGGCCGGCTGCTGCACGACCGTCGTCACCTGGTCAATGGCCAGGTCCGACACCCAATCAAACGTGTAAGAGGTCTCGCTGCCATCCGCCTCGTAGGGCGAGTAATACTCCACGCGAAAGCGGTTCGAGGGGGTTGTCAGCGTGAGCTGGCCGTTTTCCACCGTGTAGTCTACGTCTGACATCAGCGCTCCGGCCTCGTTGAAGCTGGCCACGGCGTGAATCTCGGCGTCGGTGGGGATGGGTATGGTTAGCGTGGCCGGGAGNGGCGTGCTCTCGGGCAGCCCAGCCGTCAGTAACACCAGCATCGACGGCCGGTCGTAGTCGGGCCATAACTCTACAGCCAGGGAAGACATCTGGGTCGGGTTGCTTTGGGCGGCGATAGGCCCAACTACACTCAAGGAAATCAACAGAACGATGAATAAGCGGGTGAAAAAGAGGGTCATTTGTCGCATAGAAGAGAGTTTATGAGTCGATATAATAAATTTCAGGCATGGCCTCGCAGGCGAATGCGGTTGGCGCGACAGTGAGGGCATTCAAGCTCCGTGTAGTCGCGGCCGCACGTCCGGCAGGTACGCACCTGAACATCGCGGTCGTCGGCCAACGAGCCGAGCACCAGCACCAGTTCTTCGCCGGCATGGCTTTCGAGCCACTTGACCAGATCGTGATCGCCGATCTGCCAGCGGCCGTCTTCGCCGCGCGCGAGGACNCCGTTCATAACGTCGAGCTCCATCTCGTGGGCGGCCGAAGCCAGCTTATAGATCGCGGCGCGTCTCATCTGTTTGGTCATTGTTATCCTCGCTTGCGCCGGGCGTGCCGGCGCGGGCCTGCCAACGTTTGACGCCGCCAAGACCAGAGTCTATTATATCCGATGAACAAAAACTACAAGGGGAGGCTCCCATGCACGATGGGATCGAACGTCTAGCGCAGGATGTNGCCGTCTTATCGGCCATGNCCGANCAAATGGCCGANTACCTCGANAGTGACATACTATTTTGGCCGTCGCCGCGCGGCGGCATGCCCGCGCTGACGCTGGGCGGCTACCTGTTGCGCGAGCGCCGTCTGCAAGCGCTGGCCGGCTTGCTATCGGCCGAGCAGCAGGCGCAGGTGGCCGACGCCCTCACCCGGTTCAACCAGGCGCTGGCCAACCGGGTCGTACGCTTCGAGAAGAAAGCCCACCACGAGCTTGAGGCCCGCCTTCGCCAATGGGAGGAGTACCTCAAGGATATGGACCGNGGCACCTTCGACCGCTCCAGTAATTACGCCACGGCCGTCGAAACGCGGGCTATCATCCAGGCCTTGCTGGATCGCCTCGGCATGCCCCCCTATCGGGTCGAAGCGAGGCCCACGCAGCACCTGTCGACGCTGGACACGCGGCTGCGCGGCCGCTGGCAGCCCGGCGATTTCGTCTGGCCCGCGGCCTGGGAGCCGGCCTACCCGCGCGCGGAGTACTGGTGGCTCTACGGCAGCCCTCGCATCACCGAAAAAGACCCGAACGCCTGATTCAAATACCTTTTAAATCNATCGGACACGGCCGGAAGCGNATTCGCCTTCCTGTNGTGTCCGGCANCCTGTGCGGCAAAAAATNCCTGGNCTATGCAACGTCNTNCCCTGAGTTTTCCTCCGGCGCTGCGCCATCGCGACTTTCGTATCTTCTGGTCCGGTCTTTTNATCTCCGTCNTCGGCTCGCAGATGCAACTCATCGCCATCAACTGGCACATCTACGACNTGCTGCGCGGCCAAACGTATACGGTTGAANTCCTGGGCCGCTCCATCGANCTGGGCGCGCAGGCGCTCGGCCTGGGCACGCTGGGNCTTGTNCGCGTCATCCCCATCATCATCTTCGCCCTGTTCGGCGGCATGCTGGCCGACACGCGCAACCGGCGCAATCTGCTCCTATTCACCGAGGGCTTCGACGTCGCCATCGCCGGCCTCCTGGCCTATCTGACCATCACCGGCCAGACGACGGTGGGCCACATCTACCTGATCACCGNCATGCTNGCGGCCATGAACGCGCTGGAGGGGCCGTCNCGNCAGTCNCTNATNCCNCANCTCGTGCCGGCGGAGCACTTCGGCAACGCNGTCAGCGTGCAGACGCTTATGTTCACCACGGCGGCGATCATCGGCCCGGCGCTGGCCGGCCTCATNGTCGGCTATTTCAACGTCGGCTACGTCTATGCGGTAAATGCGCTGTCTTTCACCGCGGTGGTCATCTCGCTATTGATGATGCGCTACCGGGGCCACGTCGCCGCCAAGTCGACCGGATTGGGATTCGCCGCGCTGACCGAGGGGTTGCGCTACGTGTTCCGCACGCCGATCATCTCCAGCACCATGCTGCTCGATTTCATCGCCACTTTCTTCAGTTCGGCCCGGACGATGCTGCCCATCGTCGCCAGCGACATTCTGGGGGTGGGGGCGGTCGGCTATGGCTGGCTGGCGACGGCTGACTCAGTCGGCGCGGCGCTGGCCGGCGGCGGTTTGGCCACGCGCGGGGCACAACTGCGCCGCCAGGGGCCGCTGCTGCTGGGTTGCGTGGTCGTTTACGGGCTGGCGACGGCCCTATTCGGCCTGTCTAACTTCTTTGCCCTGTCATTCGTGATGCTGATGGTTGTCGGCGCGTCCGATGCCGTCTCGACGGTCATTCGCGGCACGGTGCGACAACTCATGACGCCCGACGAACTGCGCGGCCGGATGACCAGCGTCAACATGATGTTCTTTATGGGCGGGCCGCAGTTGGGAGAGCTGGAAGCGGGCCTGGTGGCGGCAGCGTTCGGCGTGCCCTTTGCCGTGGTCACCGGCGGTCTGGCCACCGTGGCCCTGACGCTGCTGATCGCCTGGAAGTACCCCATGCTGCGCCGGTTCGACACACCCGTACCCGTCGTCGCGGCGACGTGATCGCTTACGGCATGGTACCCGCGGCGATCTCGACCGTTCCCAACGTCAGTTCTTCGCCCAGCCTGTCGCCGGTGGCGGGATTGTAGAGTCCGGTCACCANTTTATACCTGCCAGGTGGGACGTCGTTCGGCAGCGGAAAAGCGCGTTCATCCAGTACCCATTCACCGGCCGTCCACCACGAGGTCGGGTACCAGCCGTCCAGCGGCGGCCCGTCGGCCTGGGCCACGAGCTGGTTGTCGCCGTCGCGCAAGTGGACGAAGACNGTGTAGTCGGTGGGCGTGGCCTCGGCCGCGTACCAGCGCAGAGCCAGGCGTTGGGTTTCGCCCGGCCGCCAGACCGGCGCGAACTCGGCCCCACCCAACCGGATGGTGGCCTCACCCGGTGGCGGTTGTTCGACCGGCGCGCCCGTGTTCGCCGCCAGCCGCNCAGAGGTGACGAACGGCGGCAGCGAGTTCCCGGCGGCATCCGCGCCGGGCAGGCGCTCGTCGGTCTGGTCGTCCAGCAGCCCGACAGACAGGCCGTAGACCAGCGTCCGCGGCAGGTCGGCGGGAATGGGCAGTTGTATGTCATCGCAAAACACCTTGCCCGGCTCCCAGATGGCGGTCGGATAGCTGCCCAGGCCGGGGTAGGTATAGCGGTCGGCGACGACGGCCTCGCCCGGCCCGACGGCCTGCAGGAAGACGGTGTAGTTGGCCTGCGCCGGGGCCAGCGCGCGCCAGCACATCTCGACCATCAACGTCTCGCCCGCCNNGGCCGAGCGGTTCGCCGGCGTCACGCTGATTAATTCGGCCACGTCGCCGTAGTACCAGCCAAGAGACTCCCCCAGCGCCGCCGCGTCGCGAGCGCGTGGCGGCTCGTAGGCCGGGCGAATGAGCNAGAAGGGGGAGATGACGGCCAGAACGGCTGGCACCGCCCACGCCCACCGCGCCAGCCGCGGGTGTAATTCCCACAGCCCGGCAATGATCAGCACGACAATGGCCCCCAACGACGGGTAGAGCAGCCGGCCGTAGGTGGCCAGGATTTGCTGCATCCACAGGTACAGCAGAAAGACGTTGCCGGCCACGGCGCTACCCAGCAGCGCCAGCAGGACGGGCAGGTGGGGGTCGGCCGGCGTCTTAGCGGCGTCAATGGCTTGCCGACGGCGCACGACCAGCNGCCCCAGGCCAGCGGTCGCCAGCAGGAGCAGCCCTGCGAACAGCCAGTAGACCCAATCGTAGGGCCGGATGTTGGCCAGGCCGAACGCGGCCCAGAAGGAGCGAAATGTGTCGCGCCAGGCGATGGCATTGGGCCACACGAGGCGAAATGGCCCGCAGGTGGAGAGTTGCTGGTAGCAGTGGGTATCCAGCCCCAACAGGGAGCCGTAGCGCAGCCAGGAGCGGGCAAACCACCACCCGGCAACCGTCGCGAAGCCCACCGCCGCGCCGAACGCTGTCCANCCCACCTCTTGGGCGCGCTCGCGCCGCGTGGCCGCCCGNCCGCGGCCCAGCCANAGCCAGCCAAAGCCCAGCGCGACCGGCAGGCCAATGAGCAGCGTGTGGACCTTGACCAGGGCCGCCAGCCCCAGCGC
>JAACJX010000108.1 GCA_014237545.1 Ardenticatenia bacterium
CGATTCGGGCATCAGCGGCCTGGTCATCCTGAACCGGGCGCGGCGCGTCAGCTTTCGCCACAGCGGGGCCGGCGTCGTTTGCACCGTCGAGACGGGCGCCAATCTCTCCGCGCTGGCCCGCCAGTGCATCAGCAAGGGACTTGGCGGTCTGGAGTGGGCCATCGGCATCCCCGGCACGGTCGGCGGCGCGGTGGTCGGCAACGCCGGCGCCCACGGGGCCGATCTCGACGGTATGTTCCTGGCGGCGACCATTTGGGAACCGGGGCGCGGCGTGTTCGTTTATAACCGCGAGGACATGAAATACGGTTATCGCGACAGCGTTCTGAAGCGCGACCAGTTCGTCGGTCAGGCGCGCCGGGTCGTCCTGTCGGCCGAGTTGCAACTGATGCCCGAGGCCGTGGACGTTCTATCGGCCCGCGCTGAAGGGTTCAACGCCCACCGCAAGGAGCGACAGCCCGGCGGGGCCAGCACCGGCTCCATGTTCAAGAATCCGGAGAATTACTACGCCGGCTATCTCATCGATACGGCCGGCCTGAAGGGCTTTCGCGTTGGCGACGCGGTGATCTCGGAAAAGCACGCCAACTTCTTTATTAACGAGGGCGAAGCGACGGCCGAGGATGTCCGCTCGCTCATCGCCGAGGCCTGGAACAGCGTCCGCGAGCAGTTTGGCATTGAGATGGACCTCGAGGTCGAGCTCGTGGGCGACTGGGAGTTTGAATAATTAGGAATAACGAATCAGGAATTAGGAACAGGACCGACAGCATACGATTCAACTGGACCTTCTTATTACTACACAAGACCCAATCATGACTGACATCCGGCCCAAAATCCGCATCGGCGTCCTTTTCGGCGGGCGCTCCGGCGAGCACGAAGTGTCGCTCCGTTCGGCGCGCTCGGTGATCGCCGCCCTGGATCGCGACCGCTATGAGGTGGTNCCCATCGGCATCACCAAAGAGGGGCGCTGGGTAGCGGCCGATGTCGANGCGCTGGCCTCGGGGNTGGTCGCCGGCNATGCNCGNTCGGCCACGCTGCTGCCCGAGCCGTCCGANGCGTCGCTGNTGGCCGTGGANCACNCCACNGNCGATCCGGCCGCCGCGANCCTGTCGGTCATGACCGCGCTCGACGTCATTTTCCCGGTGCTCCACGGCACCTACGGCGAGGACGGCACGGTGCAGGGGCTGCTGGAGTTGGCCGGTGTGCCCTACGTGGGCGCGGGCGTGGTCGNGTCGGCCGTAGGCATGGACAAGGCTATCTTCAAGCAAGTGATGACGGCCGGNGGGCTGCCGGTGCTGCCGTGGGCGCTGTGCACGCGCAGCCAGTGGCGGCGCGAGCCCGACGCGGTTATCGCCGCCGTGGAGCTCGCCCTGACTTACCCGGTCTTCACTAAGCCGGCCAACCTCGGCTCCAGCGTCGGCATCAGCAAATGCCGCGATCGCGCCGCGTTACGCGACGGGCTGGATGAGGCGGCGCGGTTCGACCGGCGGCTGGTCGTGGAGCAGGGNATTGACCGCGCTCGCGAGCTGGAAGTGGCCGTCCTGGGCAACGACGAACCAGTCGCCAGCGTGGTTGGCGAGATCCGGCCGCGGCGAGAATTCTACGACTATGTGGCCAAGTACATGGCCGAGCCGGGCTCCGAAGACGAGTCGGAATTGATCATCCCGGCCAACCTCGACCCTCAACACGCGGAAGCAATCCGCGAGCTGGCCGTGCAGGCCTACAAGGCGATCGATTGCGCCGGGCTGGGACGCGTGGATTTGTTGCTGGACGACCAGACCGGCCAGGTTTATCTGAACGAGATCAACACNATCCCGGGCTTTACCGATATTTCGATGTACCCGAAATTGTGGGAGGCAACGGGCGTGAGCTACAGCGAGNTNCTGGATCGGCTGGTCGATCTGGCGCTCGAACGACACCGGGAGAAGGCGGATCTGGCNACNTCGATCGATCCGTCCGCCTTNCAACCAGCTGGGAGAGGAACGGCATGAGCGAGCGAAAGAGCGACGGNAAACAGCGCCTGCGGAAGCAACCGCGCATGCGCCGGGTCTATTCGGCGTCATCCGCGTCTCTGCCCAGCGCGACGATGCCCAAGACGGCCAAGCAGCGCAAGCGGCGCAACAGCACGCAGCGCATCCGCCGGCCGCTGACCGGCGCCAAGGCGGTCATCCTGAATTCTCGCTGGATCAGCCTNGNCGTCGTGGCNCTGGCCGCNTACGCCCTGTTCCTGATCGGCAGCGACGAACGTTTCTATCTGAGCTACATCCCGGTCGAAGGCTCGTCGACCATCGACATCAACGACATCGTGGTCGAGAGTGGCCTGGCCGGCAGCCACATCTTTGCCGCCGACCCGCAGGAAGCGGCCGACAAGATCAGCGAGATCGGCGGCGTCGTCACGGCCACCGTCACACTCCACTGGCCCAACGACGTGATGATCCGCATCCGCGAGAAACCGCCGCTGGCCACGTGGCAAGAAGGCGAAGCAACGTACTGGATCGATGAGGACGGGCATCTGAGCGATGCCCGCGCGCAGACGGTCGGGCTGCTAAACATCATCTCCGAGATCCCGATCTCGACCGCCGCCGATCCGCTCGCGGCGCGGGAAGAGGATGCCGCGCCCGCCGATGAGGAAGAGGTCGCCACCGACGAGGAAGGCGATGCAGTCGCCGTTGACGAAGCGGCCGAGGANACAGTCGATAGCCAGGCGGCGTTTGTGCCGCGCGAGGTGCTCTCCGGCGCGCTCCAGTTGCGCGAGCTGCGCCCGAATATTGACAAGCTCTATTACAAACCGTCCGACGGGTTGGGGTACCAGGACGGCCGGGGTTGGACCGCCTATTTCGGCACGGGCCGGGATATGCATCAAAAGCTGGTTGTCTACGAGACGATCGTGGCCGATCTNTTGGAACGCGGCGCCCGACCGGCNTACATCAGCGTGGCCAATCANTACAAGCCGTATTACCGGTTGGCTCCGTAGGCTTGGGGGTAGGTTATGGAAGANATTGTGTTTGGCCTAGATATCGGCACGACCAAGATATGCGCCCTGGTGGGCGCGGTGCGNAACCGCGAGTTGCGGATCATCGGCNTGGGCATGCAGCCGTCGGCCGGCATGCGCAAGGGGATGATCGTCGANGTGCCNGCGGCATCGGTCGCNCTGGCCGCGGCCGTGGAGGCGGCCGAGCAGACGTCNGGCTACGAGCTCTCGCAAGCCCTGGTCAGCATCGCCGGCGAGCACATCAGCTCGACCAACAACCGCGGGCTGGTGGCCATCAATCGCAACGACACCGGCGTCACGACGCAGGACATCGACCGCGCCCTGGAAACGGCGCAGGCCATTCCCATCCCTAACAACCGTCAGATCATTCACCTGCTCCCGCGGCATTACACCATTGACGATCACGCCGGCGTGCGCCAGCCGCTGGGCATGCACGGCTACCGGCTGGAGATCGAGGCCCACATCGTCACCGGGGCCACGTCGGCCCTGCAAAACCTGCGGCACTGCACCGAGACGGTGGGCATCAACTCCGANGAGATGGTGCTCAACGCGCTGGCGTCGGCCGAGGCGGTGCTGGAGCCGGCCGAGAAGGAGATGGGCGTGCTCATCGCCGACATCGGCGGCGGCACGACCGACCTGGCTCTCTACAAGCAAGGCACGGTCTGGCACACCCATGTCATCCCCATCGGCGGCCACCATATCACCAACGACATCGCCATCGGATTGCGCGCCCCCTATGAGGTCGCGGAGAAGGTCAAAATACAGTATGGCGATTGCCGGCCGGCCGATATCGACCCCGACTTTGTGTTCACCGTTGAGCCGTTTGGGGGCGAGAAAATTCAGGTCGGCCGCCAGGATCTGGCCCAGGTCATCGAGGCCCGCGTGGAAGAGATCTTCCACATGATCCTGAAAGATATCCAACAGTCGGGTTACGACGAGTACTTGCCGGCGGGCATTGTCCTGACGGGCGGTACCGCGCTGCTGCGCGGCATCACCGACGTCGCCGAGCGCGTACTGAACGTGCCGGCGCGGGTGGCCACACCCAAGAACCTGGTCGGTCTCGTCGATTCATTGCACAGCCCGGCCTACGCCACCAGCGTTGGCCTGCTGCGGTGGGCCATCATGGACCACCATCGCTATCAGCCGCACACCCAGCCCTCCAGTCAATGGGGCCGGCGGGTGGGCAACATCCTTAGGACGTTACTGCCGGGGTAGTGGCCGGCAGTTGGTCAACAGACTTGCTTATTGGAAAATCTTTAGTTAGAGGGGTTAAGAGATATGAACGCGGATTACAGAGGAAGAGATGCACAGCGCATGCCGGCCACCGAGGGCTCGGCGTTGATTCGGGTCGTTGGCGTGGGCGGCGGCGGCAGCAATGCCGTCAACCGCATGATCAACGAGAACATCGTTGGCGTCGAGTTCATCGCCGTCAACACCGATCAACAGGCGTTGCTCGGCAGTAACGCGCCCATCCGTATCGCCATCGGCGAGCGCACGACGCGCGGGTTGGGCTCGGGCGGCGACCCGGAGACGGGCGCGCGCGCGGCCGAGGAGTCGATCGAGGAGTTGCGCCAGACGCTGCAAGGGTCCGACATGGTCTTCGTGACCGCGGGCATGGGCGGCGGCACAGGCACCGGCGGCACGCCCATCGTGGCCCGCGCCGCTCGAGATGCCGGCGCGCTGACCATCGGCGTCGTCACCCGCCCCTTCACCTTCGAAGGGTCGCAGCGGGCGCGTTCGGCTGAGGCCGGGATCGAAGCCTTGAAAGAGCACGTCGACACGTTGATCGTGATCCCGAACGACCGCCTGCTGGAGACAGCTGACAAGCGCGTGTCCCTGCTCGACTCGTTCCGGATGGCCGACGACATCTTGCGCCAGGGCATCCAGGGCATCAGCGAGCTGATCACCGTGCCGGGCCTCATCAACCTGGACTTCGCCGACGTCAAGACGATCATGTCGATGGGCGGCGCGGCGCTGATGGCGGTGGGCGAGGCGTCGGGCGACGAACGCGCCCGCGACGCCGCCACCCAGGCCCTGTCNAGCCGCCTGCTGGACATCACCATCGACGGCGCGCGCGGCATCCTGTTCAATGTAACGGGCGGCCCGGACCTGACGCTGTACGAGATCAACCAGGCCGCGGCCATCATCCGCGAGACGGCCCACCCGGATGTCAACCTGATCTTCGGCGCCGTCATCGACGAGAAGATGTCGAACAAGCTGCGCATCACTGTCATCGCCACCGGCTTCGAGCACACGACGCCGATGCGGTCGATGGCTTCGGTGGCTGCGGCCCAGTCGTCCCGGATGATGCCCAACCGGCCGCCGGCGCGCGAGTCCGTTCCGGCCAACGCCCCGGCGTCGAACGCCGGNAACGCCAACCGGCCGCAAAACCCGCCGCAGGGCCAACGGCAGGACGCCTACCGGTTCAACGACCTGGAGGTTCCGGCCTTCCTGCGCAAGCGACAGTAGGCATCAGCGTGGACATTGTCCTCTGCCGCCTCCGTGATAGAATGGGGGCAGGTGACGGCATATATTGGGGTATTTGGCCGATGGCTGGCCCCACATATGGTTGTTGCCTGCCCAATCACGCGGAAAGCATATGGAGGCAGGGTCATGCGGTGTCCCTATTGTCATTACGAAAAAACGCACGTCATTGATACCAGCCACGACCGGCGGGGCGGCACGCGCCGNCGGCGGGTCTGCGAGGCGTGCGGCCAGCGCTATACATCGTACGAGCGGCCAATTTTGGCCACACCGTTGCTGATCAAGAAAGACGGCACGCGCGAGGAATTCTCGCGCGAGAAGCTGCTCGGCGGTATCCGCGTGGCCTGCGCCAAGCGACCGATTTCGGCCGCCGATATCGAGCGCATGGCCGGCGAGATCGAGGCCGAGCTGCAGCGGATGGGACAGGAAGAAGTGAAGAGCCGCATCGTCGGCGATCTGGTCATCGGCAAGCTGAAAGAGCTTGACCTCGTCGCTTACGTGCGCTACGCGATCGTTTACCTGCGGCTGGACGATCTGACGGCCATCCGCGGCGAGATCGACCGCCTGTTGACCGAACAATCCTAGCGCCCCCTTCACCGGGGGAGTCGCTAGCGCGTATTGGAACTGTTCAATTTAGACGCTTCCGCGTCATTCTCACCCCATGAAGCCCTGCCCGCGCAGGGCTTTACTTTCCCAGTCGCCTACGGCANCCGACCGGGGCTGGGAAACGGCCAGGCGCGGAAGTCNCGGGCGCAATCATTGGTGTCGTCCCAATATGGGTAGCGCTCCAGCGTCCGCGCCGGCGGGACGAGCAAGGGGCATCCCCCCACCCCCGGATAGCCGCCGTCGCCGTAGGTGACGACGTCGATCACGTCGCTCCCGCGCCACANCACCACCTCGTCGCCAAGGTTACCCAGCTGGAACAACGCCTCGGGATCGCCCCAGGCCGGGTCGTCGAGCATATCGGGCACCAGCGGGTCGCTGCCGGCGACTTCCAGGTCGGGATTCGCGCCGAACTGCGCCCGAAAGGCGGCCGCCGAGAGGGCGACCACCAGCGGCCGCCCGGCGGCGATGACCGTGCCTGGCGGGAAGAACCGCCGGTCCTCAAAGTCGGTCGCCAGTACCGCGTCCCCTAGCGCGTAGCCGGACAGGTCAATGGGAACGGCCATGGCGTTCGCCAGTTCCACGAATTCGGCCTCATCCGGGCCAGGCGTGTCGTAGACGACTTCGCTGATGAGCAGCCGGTTGACCGTCCCGCGGTAGCCGTTAATCGCCAGCGGCAGATAGATCGCCCGCGGCACGTCGCCCATGAATAGGTTGGCCAGGTAAGCGTAGGCCTCATTCGACCGAACCAGCAGAGCCAGCTCGCGGTTGCCCTTGTTGGATAGCTCGGTGCCGTTGATGCTGCCGGCGTAGACGTGCCCCTGCCCGCCGATCCGGGCCAGGACCATCTTGTTGTGGACACCCAGGCCGGTGGGGTTGCCCATGGCGCAGTCGAGGACGAGTGANTCCTGCCGGGCAATCCCGTTGACGTAGGCACACGTCGCGGCGTTGCTTACGGGGCTATCGGCGGCATCGAAGAACGTGTCGAGCAGCAGGTGAACCTCGGCCCCACGACGGGCGGCCTCGATGTAGGCTTCGAGCCGCGGGTTGGGGTCGGCCGCCGGGTTGCTGTTGGTCGCGCCCCAATACGGCCGCTCCGAGAGTTGCTGGACAAGTAACTCATCCCCCGCTGCAGCGCGGCCAACGAGACCGAGCAGCCCATCTTCATCGCGCAGGGCATTCTCCGGCGCCTGGGTGATCTCGAAAGCGTGGCTATCGAAGATAGTCAGCGGCGTGGGGTAGCGCACGGTGTAGGTGACGCCGCCCGATTGCAAGATTGGGATGTACCCTAACGGTGGTGCGCCGTAAACAGGATCAATCGCCGACCAACGCGTCAGGTCGAGGTGGGCCGCGTCCAGATCGTCGTTGAAGATAGCCGCCAGTTGGGCGGCCACGCCGGGCGCGTCGGTGATCAAGAAGACGCCGCGCCGCCCCCACGTGCCGTCGCGCTTGTCGTCGTTGGGCAGGCTGTCAGGGCTGAAGTTCTCGCTGCCGATGGCCGATACGCGCCCGTCGACGATCATGTACTTGGCGTGCATGTAGCGGTAGCGNTCGTGGATGTGCCGGGAGTCGTCGGCGATCATGAACCAGCACGCCCCGCCGTCGGCCTCAATCGTCTGGCAGGCGTGGCGTTCCGCGTCGGTGATGCCGCCCGGCGGCCCGCCCTCGAGCAAGATCGTCACGTCTACGCCCCTCTTAGCCGCCGCGGCCAACTCGCCCGCGAAGGCGGCATTTTCCAATGTCAGCGAGGCCAGCCGGATGAAAGACCGGGCACCGCGAACCAGCCCGGCCAGCGTCTCATAGGCGTTATCCGGAGCCACGGCGATGGTCAGCGCCGACGTAGCCGTGAGAGCCGCCGGCTTGAAGAAGCGGTCGCCCTCCCAGCCGGGGTAGCGCACCTTGCGGCCGTTGATGGGATCGCCGGTGGCTTGCGCCCAATCGGTGGCCGTGTTCGTGTCGGGAATCGGCCCNCCTGTCTGCGGATCGCGCTGCCGGTAAAGGATCTGCCCCTCGGCGCTGAAGACGCTGGCCACGCGATATGGGGCCAGCGACGCGCCGCTCCAGCCTGCCTGAGCGGTGTTGCCGGCCAGATAGACCAGCACATCGGCCACAACACCCGTGGCGTCCGCCAGGATCACTTCGTCGCCGGCATTGGCGAAGCCGGGCCACGGCGTCAGCACCACGTCAGCGTNGTGGCCGAATTGCGCCCGGAATGCGGCCGCATCCCCGGTCAGCCANAGCCCCTCGCCCNCAGCAATGACCGTGCCCGGCGGCAAAACGGCCGCGGAACTGCTGTCGCTGAGCCGCCAGCCGCTCAGATCGACCGCTGCGCTCCCCGCGTTCACCAGGCGCACCGCCTCATCAGCATCGTTGAGCGCATTGGCATCGTAGAGAACGCTGTCGATCAGGATCGCGGATTGGGCAGGCGCGGCCATCAAAGACTGTCCCAGCAACAATACGCCCACTACTCCGACCAGCAGGCCGGCGGTGAGCCATAAGGAGCGATGCAGTGTCTTCATGAGCTTAGCGGGCCAGCCGGGCATAGAGAATTCCCGGATGGAAGCGAATCAAGATATTTCGACCGTGGCGGACGCTGGGCCGGTCGAGCTCGAGGTCGGGCTCATACTGGTCGGCCGTCGCCAGCCATTCCACGCGCCCGTTGATCTCCACCGGGTAAGGCAATCCCCAGGCGGCCGTGGCGCGCATGAAGTTGTAGGCGCGGCGGGCCGGCCACTCGGCCGACAGGGTGAAATCACTTGCGTGCGGATAACCGAAGTAACTGCCGCCTTCGGACTGAGGCTTTCGGCGAACGATGCCGCGCGCCAGATCTGCCAGCACGTCGCCCAATAGATCAAGCCCGGCCAACATGAGCACTTGCTCGGCTGTGGCCTCGGTAAGGCCGTCGGGCAGCGGCACGGCTACCTGTGCGGCGATGTCGCCCGTATCCAGCCCTTCATCCAGGTAGTGGANAGTGACGCCGGCCAGAGCGCCGTCGCGCATTTGCCAGAAGACCGGCACCGGCCCGCGGTAGTTGGGCAACAGCGAGGGGTGTACATTGAGAAAACCAAGGCGGGGCACGCGCAATATGGCCGCCGGCAGCCGCTCGGTGAAACAGGCCACCACCGCCACGTCGGCCGCCTGCCTGGCCAGCGCGGCCAGCGTTTTGCCGTGGGCGAAATCGCGAACCGCCAAAACAGGGACATNCGCCGCCGCGGCAACTGCCAGCGTGCTGTTCGCGNCCCCGGCGNCNANGAGNGGCAANTCATGGGAGCGGTGNGAATCCACNATTTGCCACGGACTCTCTGGATTGGNCAGCANGTGGGGCACCGACCGGGCGGGCACGACCACNGAGATCACGTTNGCGCCGGAAGCGATGAGCCGTTCGAGCGCCGCGGCCGACGAGCCGGCCGGCAAGCCGAAAAACAGGAGGCGCAGCCCGGCGCCCGGCAAATCCCCCGCAGACATGGAGATATTATAACCTAATTACTGCCGGCAAGTGCTCTTCGACTTAAAAAGACGCGCAATGCAGGAAATGATGAGTTAGCCCGTCACCCCGGTTGCGATAAAGGGGCGTTCAGCTTATCATTCCACCAATAAGGTATGGCAGGTTCAAATGACAAGAGAAACTAAAACGATCACGGTTGTTCAGTGCGTAAAATACGGGATGGAGTTGCCGGCGCTGGATCGGCCGCCCTTCCCCGGCCCGCTGGGGCAGCGCATTTTTGAGAACATCTCCAAGCTGGCCTACGGCCAGTGGCAGGAGCAGGCGACGCTNCTCATCAACCACTANGGCCTNAACATGGCCGACCCCCGGTCGCANGANTTCCTGTTCGAGCAGATGGAAGCGTTCCTCTTCAANGAAGGGCCGGAGGCTGGAGTNNCCAGCGCGCCCGTGGCCGGCGGNAAGGGCGGCCCGGCCCGCAAGTAACNCCCTATGGANGGAGCCGCTNACATCCTGCTGCTGGCCTGTTACGAGATGGGNCACCAGCCNCTGAGCCTGGCCTGGCCGGCGGCCGCGTTGCGCCAGGCGGGTCATGCNGTGCGGCCGGTNGATCTGGCNGTNGAGACCCTGCCNCGNGAGGCCGCNNGCCNGGCNCGNTTCGTNGGNATCGCCGCGCCGATGCACACCGCGCTGCGGNTGGGCGTNCGCGCCGCCGAGGACGTGCGCACCCTCAACCCCGCGGCCCACATCTGCTTCTACGGCCTGTACGCCTGGCTCAACGCCGATTACCTTCTGTCGACGGTGGCTGATTCCGTCATCGCCGGCGAGTATGAGGAGCCGTTGGTGACGTTGGTTGAGGCGTTAGAAACCGAGTTTTCAGGAAAAAACTCGGTTTTGCTGGGCCAAATTCCCGGTGTCACAACGCGTGACCATCGCCGCCCGCCTCACCTGGCGCGACTGTCCCTGCCGCAACCCGACCGGGACGGCCTGCCCAACTTGGTTAACTACGCTCGATACCTGGAAAACGAGCGCTACAGCCTTTCCGGCTACGTCGAAGCGACCCGCGGCTG
>JAACJX010000109.1 GCA_014237545.1 Ardenticatenia bacterium
CCGCACCATCCCGCAGCAAGACGTCTTTCGCGACCTGGGCTACAGCGATTTCCTGCCTATGGCCGAGGCCGCGGCGCAGGAAGTGGTCTCGCTGCCGGTGCATCCGGCGTTGTCGCCGGCCGAGCTTGACCAGATCGCCGTCGCCGTTGCGGAGAGCGTGGAGAGCGTGGCCGAGAAGCCCCGGGCGTTCGCGCCCGCTCCGGTCCGCCGCGCCCCGCGCAGCAAGAAGTCGCGCGAGCCGGTAGTTCCCGGGCCAATCATTACGACCCCATCGCCGGCGGTGTCTCTGGCACCCAAGACCGGCTAATCCCGGAGCGGTTGCGCAGCCTGTCAGGTTGATCCCTTCGTCAGGATTCAAAGCCGGCCGCCGATTTCGATCCCCTTATCTGGTGCGATTTGCCAAATCGGACCCGATTGCAAAATCGGACCCGATTGCAAAATCGGACCACACGTAGTTCGTAGCGAATTCGATAAATCTATCTAGGAGGAATGCCATGCGCGCGGCAGTCATCGGTGTCGGATCCATGGGAACAAATCATGCCCGTGTTTACAATGAATTGGACGAAGTAGAACTCGTGGCTGTCGCCGACAGCTTCGGCGAGCGGGCCGAGTGTGTGGCCGGCCGGATGGGCGCGGGCGTCCGCGCCTACGACAGCTTCCTGACCCTGTTCGACGAGGCGCGACCCGATCTCGTCTCTATCGCCGTGCCCACCAGCGAGCACCTGCGCGTGGCCCGGGCGGCCATCGAACGGGGCATTCACGTGCTGGTGGAGAAGCCCATCGCCGCCAACCTGACCGAAGCGGTCGAGATGGCCCGGCTGGCCGAGCGCCACGACGTCGTCCTGACCGTCGGCCACATCGAGCGCTTCAACCCGGCCATCATCGAATTGCAGCGCCGCCTGCAGGCGGGCGAGCTGGGGCGCATCTTCGAGATCCACGCTCGCCGGCTGGGGCCGTTCCCGCCGCGCATTCAGGATGTCGGCGTCATCGTCGATCTGGCCACCCACGACCTGGACGTCATCCACAAACTGGTCGATTCCCCGGCCACGCGGGTCTATGCCGAGACCGACCGCCGCATCCATTCGGCCCACGAGGATATCGTCATGGGGCTGATCAAGTTCGCCAACGGCGTGCTGGCCATCATCGATATCAACTGGCTGACGCCGACGAAGATCCGCGAACTGGTCGTCACCGGCGAGAGGGGCATGTTCGTGGCCAGCTACCTGACGCAGGAGCTGCGCTACTACCAGAACCTGCACATCAAGGATCTCTCCTCGCCGGGGGCGCTGTCGGGGGTCAGCGAGGGAGACATGATCACCTATCGCATCGACCGCTGCGAGCCGCTGAAGGCCGAGTTGCGCTGCTTTATCAATTCCGTGCGCACCGGCCAGCCGCCCTGNGTGTCGGCCGTCGACGGCATGGCCGCGNTGGCCCTGGCCGAGACGCTCATCGAGTCCAGCCGGTTGCAGNTGCCGANCCGCCTCANCGGGAACGGGCACGCGACGAACGGCACCCACGGCGCGGGCGCGGGCGAGGCGGCGCTGCCGCTNTGGCCTTACGTGTCCGATGCCGTGCCNACCTGAGCAACNGGCGAATGCGCCCACAGGGGGGAGAAACGAGGATAAGCCGACATGACCCAGGCACAAACCGATCCCGATTTNCTCGCCCGCCTCGAGCGGCAAGACGCGCGCGCNGATTACATGCCCCGCAAGCGCGCGATGGACGTGATCATCTGCTTGCTGGCCCTGCCGTGGNTGCTGGTGCTGATGGGGGCGATCGCGTTNCTGATCGTTCTCGACACGCCCGGCTCGCCGCTGTTCATCCAGGAGCGCGTGGGCAAGGACGGCCGCCGCTTTCGCATGTACAAATTCCGCACGATGCGCGCNGACTACAACGACGAGGCCGACCGCGACTACATGCGCGACTTTGTGTCCGGCCGGCCGGCCGAGAAGTCGCCGGAGCACGACGCTATCCACAAGCCCATCCGCAGCCGCGACATCACCCGCGTGGGCCGCTTTCTGCGCAAGGCCAGCCTCGACGAGCTGCCGCAGGTGTTCAACGTGCTGTCGGGCGACATGAGCCTCATCGGGCCGCGCCCCAACGTGCCCTGGGAAGTGGAAAGCTACAAGGAGTGGCATTACGAGCGGCTGGACGTCCTGCCCGGTATCAGCGGCCTGGCCCAGGTCCAGGGCCGCAGCGCGCTCTCCTTCGACGAGATCGCCGCCTATGACATTGAGTACGCCAGGACCGTGAGTTTCGACCTGGATATTGACATCATGCTCGCGACGGTGCGCTGCGTCTTCACCGGCAAAGGCGCGCTGTAGGCCCACGCATGAGGGAGTGNCAGAGATGGAAATGAGAGCCTATTGGCGCATTCTGAAGCGGCGGTGGTGGCTGCTTTTGTTCGGGTTCCTCGTGGTGTTTGGCGCCACCTATTACCTGACCAACCGCCAGCCGCCTGTCTATGAGGCGAAGACGACCTTCGTCATCCGCCCGCGCGTCAGCGAGGGATCGATGGGCGATGAATTCGTGCGCGCGCTCGACATCGTCAGCCGCCGCGTCGAGATCAACACGACCTTCGCCGAGGTGGCCACCAGCCGCCTGATCGCCGACCAGGCCGAGGCCCGCCTGGGGCTTTCGCCCCAGCAGAGCGCCGGGCTGGATATCACGGCGCGGGTCATCGGCGGCACCAACGTCATGGAGATCACCGCCGAGGGGCGCGATCCGGCCATCACCCGCGATTTCGCCAACGCTGTGGGCATGGAGACCGTCAANTANGTCAGCAAGCTCTATGACGTNTTCGAACTGGAGCCGCTGGACGAAGCCAACCTGCCGCGGAAATCGACCCGGCCGAATGTGCCCCTGAACCTGGCCATGGGCGGCGTCATGGGGCTGGCGCTGGGAGCCTGCCTGGTGTTNGTGCTGCAATACCTGGAGACGGCCACGGCCGAGCGCGAGGCGTTCAACATCATCGAGCGCGAGACGGGCGCCTATACCCGATCCTACCTGCTCCATCGCCTCTGGGGCGAGGCCAGCCGCGCCCGCCGCAGCAAGCGCCCGCTGTCGCTGGGTCTCATCCGGCTTGACGTGGACGGGGCGTCGGAAATGAGCCACGCGCGGGCCCATCTGGAGATCATGCGCCTGACNAAAAACACCGTCGAGCGCGCGCTGCGCGAAGAAGACATCCTCTCGCGCTTCGACGGCAACACCTTCGCCATCCTCATGCCCGACACCAGCGGCCAGCAGGCGCAAAACTTGCTGAAGAAGACCGTCCAGCGCGTGCGGGCCATGCCCAATTACATCAGCTCGCGCCGCCACATGCCCGACGTGCGGGCCGTGCTGGGCGTGTCTACCTATGATGACTTCCGCGTTGAGCCGGAGCGGTTTCTCGACGAGGCCGTGCGCAGCCTCGACGCCAGCGGCGTCGAACTTCCGGCCGTCGAGCGCGTCAACGGCAAGGTCCGCGCCGCGCCCGTCCGCGAGCGGACGGTGGAAGAAGAGGACGAGCTGTTCGACCTGGCTGAGGCCGAAATGATCAAGGGTTGATGATGGCCGCAAGGGAGAGCAACGTGGAGACAGAGCGAGCGGTGGCCCCACCGGCGGTGGCCCCNCCGGGTGTGGGGCGCAATCTTGCCTTTGTGGCNCGCGGCGGCGGCATCACCTTTGCCGGCAAGATGTTCCTGACCGGCGTGCGGGTGGTAACGGCCGTCGCGCTGGCCCGNCTGCTGCAGGCCGACCAGTTGGGTATGTACAGCCTGGCCCTCAGCGCGGCCAACGTNGCNGTGGCCGTGGCCATCCTGGGCCTCGACGCCGCGCTGGTGCGCTACGTGGCCGTCCTTGTGTCCCGCAAGGACGACGAAACGCTGTGGGGCGCGCTGCAGATCGGCATCGGCGTGTCGCTGATCTTCAGCGTCATCACCGGCACGATCCTGTTTGCCCTGGCCTACCCCGCGGCCGACCTGCTGTTCCACCGGCCGGAGCTGGCCCCGCTGCTGCAACTGGTCAGCGTCATCGTGCCGATGCTGACGCTGAGCGAGGTGCTGGCCGGCAGTATCCGCGGCTTCAAGCGCATGGACCAGGCGGCCCTGGCCCAGTTTGTGGNCCAGCCGCTTATCCGGCTGGCGCTCATCGCCATATTGGCCTGGGGTGGCCTGTCGGTGGCCGAGGCGATCATCACCTTCGGCCTGGCCGATCTGGCCGCGTCGGCCATCCTGTTACACTTCCTGAACCGGCGCTTCCCGCTGCGCCGGCCGCTGCGCCAGGCCCGCCGCGAGTTTCGCGAGATCATTGACTTCTCCATCCCCGTCTGGCTGTCGGACATGATGGTCAAGTTCCATGGCAATTTCCAGACGATCATCCTGGGTTCGCTCAATACCTTCACCGGCGTGGGCATCTTCACCGTCGCCAGCCAGATGACGACCATCAGCAGCCAGTTCTCATCGTCGATGAACGTCTCGGCCAAGCCGGTCGTGGCCGAGTTGCACGAAAAGGACGACATGGTCGAGATGGGGCGGGTTTATCGCACGGCCAACAAGTGGGGCGTGATAGTCCAACTGCCCGTCTTCCTGCTGATGGTTTTGTTCCCGGAGCAGCTGCTGGCCATCTTCGGCGAGAGCTACACCGGCGGGGCGACGGCGCTGGTCATCATGGCCCTGGCGACCCTGATCATCGTCGGCACGGGCATGGGCGGCATCATCCTCGACATGGCCGGCTACACCAAGCTGAAGCTGGTCAACTCCNTNGTGCGNCTGACAGTCTTNATTGGNCTTGACCTGCTGCTCATCCCGCNCTGGGGNGTCGTCGGCGNGGCNGTGGCCGCGCTGGCCGGCGAAACGGTGGTCAACTTCCTGCGCATCGGGCAGGTATATTATCTGTTCCATTTGTGGCCCTATGACCGCGAATTCCTGAAGCCCGTCGCCGCGGCCGCGCTGGCCGCCGCCGCCACGCTGGTTGCCGGCCGNCTCTGGCCGCCCGACGAGAGCCTGGTCAATGCCATNGTCGGAATGGCCNTCCTGGGCGCGACGTATGCCGGGCTGACCCTGCTCTTCGGCTTCACCGGCGAAGAGCGGGCCATGGCCGCCGCGGCCNGGGGTCGTCTGGGCGANCTGGGCCGGCGCGCCCAAGCCGTAANNGGCCGGAACAAGCGGCCCGCCGTTCAGGAGAAGTGATGACCGGCTNNGTCGATCCCATTTTNATCGGCGGCCCCGANCGCTGCGGCAAGACGACGCTGCGGGCCTGTCTGGTGTCNCACCCGCGCCTCTCCATNCCCGCCGTCGGCTCNAACATGTGGAGCTACTTCTACGGGCAATATGGGGACCTGGGGCGCGGCGACAACCTCGACCGCTGCCTGGCGGCCCTGATGCGCTACAAGCACGTGCGCTTTCTGGAGCCNGACCCGGCGCGCATCCGGCGGGAATTCGCCGCCGGGCCNCCCACCTACGGCCGNCTGTTCGCCCTCATNCACCAGCACCACGCCGAGCGCGAGGGCCGGCCGCGCTGGGGCGACCAGACGGGGCTGATCGAGCGGTATGCCGACGTGATCTTCGCCGAGTTCCCCGAAGCGCGGATGATCCACATGCTGCGCGACCCGCGCGACCGCTACCACGCCTCGCTCGNGTTGTGGCCCGACGGCAAGGGGCGGGCCGGCGGCGCGGCGGCGCGCTGGGTCTATTCGGCGCGCCTGGCCCGCCGCAACCTGCGGCGCTACCCCGGCCGCTACCTGATC
>JAACJX010000110.1 GCA_014237545.1 Ardenticatenia bacterium
CATCACGTCCTCCGTCTCGTCGCCCGCGATTTCATTCAGACTTGCCGTGCTGAGGGCGAAAACGACGCGGCGCACGTTCCCCCAGAAGATGGCTGCCGCGCACATCGGGCAAGGCTCGGTGCTGGCGTAGATGGTGCATCGGGCCAGGAATTCGGGATCGTATTGCCGCGCGGCCGCGCGAATGAGGTTTAGCTCGGCGTGGCCCGTGCAGTCTCTTTCGGTGACGACGGTGTTTTCGCCTCGCATCAGCACCTGTCCGTCCTCGCTCACGAGCAGAGCGCCGAACGGGTGATTGCCCCTGGTTCGGGCCTCTCGCGCCACTTCCATGGAAAGCCGCAGGAACCCCAGATCGGTGTGGCTCAGGGATGTGGAGCCGGCCGGTGAGCCCGGGTCGTGGTCGCCTGGCCCGGGGGGCAGGACGCGCTCATCGCTCATGCGCCTAGCCTCCTAGGGGATTAAGCACATTGCGATAGGCCACCCCGCGCAACGCCTCGGCTATCTGCTCGACGATCTCGATGCCCACGTTCTTTTGCGCTTCCTGCGTGCTCGCGCCGAGGTGGGGAGTGTGGATGACGTTGGGCAAGCCGATGAGCGGGCTGCCGGCCGGCGGCTCTTCCTGGTACACATCCAACCCGGCGGCGGCCACCTTGCCCGACTGCAATGCCTCGGCCAGGGCTTGTTCGTCGATGAGCTTGCCGCGGGCCACGTTGACGATGATGACGCCGTCTTTCATTTGCGCGATCGTCGCGGCGTTGATTATCCCCTTTGTTTCCGGCGTCACGATGGCGTGCAGCGTGATGAGGTCGCTTGCGGCCAGAAGCTCGTCCAGGGGCAGCAATTCGACTTCCAGCTCGATGGCGGTTTCCGTGGGCACGTAGGGGTCATAGGCGACGACGTTCATGCCAAAGGCCTGGGCGCGGCGGGCGACGAGACGGCCGATGTAACCGAAGCCAATAATGCCCAAAGTCTTGCCATACAGTTCGGTGCCGACGAATCGGGACCGTTCCCATTGGCCGGCGGCGAGGGAGTTGTGCGCCGGCACGGTTCGCCGCGACGTGGCCAGCAGCAGGGTGAAGGTTTGCTCGGCCGTGGCCACGCTGTTGGAGTGGGGCGTGTTCATCACCATGACGCCGTGGGCGGTGGCCGCGGGGACGTCGATGTTGTCGACGCCGATGCCAGCCCGGCCGATCACCTTGAGCCTCTTTCCGGCGGCGATGACGTCGGCGTCGATAAATGTGTCGCTGCGCACGATGACGGCGTCATAGTCGGCGATGGCCTCCAACAGGGCTTCTTTGCTCAGGCCAGTGCGGAGATCATAGGCGACATCGCTCATCTGGCTAAGCCGTTCTAATCCGGCGTTGCCCAGTTTGTCAGCGATCAGGATTTTGTAAGTCATTCGATCCTCCAGCAAAAATTCAAAGACAGTCTACGTTGGCCGGGCGGGACCGAACCCGTTCCGGGCCACAACAGGTATGCTGGAAGCATATGCGACGTTGCCGCTGGCGGCAAGCATCTCGCCCGACTGAATGAGCCGGCCGCGAAAGAGTAATGATGCCCTTGGGCGATGGAAATCAATAGGATTCGCGGGTCAAGTGGGAAAAGAGAAGTGGCGTCGTGCTTCAGGGGGAGAAGGAAGGAGGGACAAAATCTTTCACGACGCCACTTGCAAGGAGGGAAGTCCGTCAATCACTATATTAGAAGGCAATTCTTACAAGTAATATTACGAACGGATACGCTAAATAAATCGCTTTCTTATTTGGGCGCGAATTCAACTGAGGGTATAGTCACCTGTTATGATTGAGCCGCCTGGGGGGCCGGTCGACAGTGATCCCGGCATAAATTCAGGGCCGCCAGATGACAGGCAGAGCAGCCTGATGCCCGCTACCGCGCTCGTTGCCGGCCTGATCATCCTTCTCGCGTTGGCCGCGCTGGCCGCGCTGGGTGCGTGCGCGTGGAATGACCTGTGCGGACCGGTCGTGGCCGAAGATACGGCTCAGGGCCGGCTCGACACAGCTCTTCCCGCGCCGCAAGGCGAGCGGTATATCGAGCAGACATTTGTCCCCCGGCGGGATGGATTGAGCGAGATCGAGATCATCCTGGTGCGCTATGGCGGCGAAGCCNCCACCGCTGCCGATCCGGGTGTCTTCTCCGTGGCCCTCTACGACGAGAGCGGCACGCGCGTGGCCGGCGAAGATCTTTCGACGCAGGAGTTGCAGCACAACCAGGTATACGTCTTGCGCTTCCCGGCCCAAGCGGACTCGGCCGGTGGCCGCTACACGCTCCGACTGTCCGGCAACGAGCGCAACCACATCTCGGCCTGGGCCTACTCGCTCGATGTGGACGCGGGTGGCGAACTCCGGCTGGCCGGCGAGTCCCCCGAGGGAACGGAGATCGAGACGGCCGCGGTCGAGCTGCGCTATATCTCCCGCTACAGCCTGACCGTTGGCGAAGCCATCCGGGCCGCGGCCGCTCCCCTGGGCGATTGGCGGCTGTTGCTGGCCGCGCTTTTGTTCATGCCCATGCCGGGCGCGTGGCTGCTGCTGGCTGTGCGCCCGCGCCGCTGGGACCAGGCGGCCTGGTGGGGGGCGGCGCTGTCGCTCGGCGTGGCGGCGTGGCCGCTGCTCTGGCAGTGGGNGTCGCTGGCCGGCGGCCGCTGGTCGGGCGCGGCGCTGTGGGTCTTGGTTGCGTTTGGANGGGCCGCGGCGGCGGTCGTGGCCTGGCGGCGGCGCGGCGCGGCGTTCCGGGGCGAGGAATCTTCCGCCAACGCGGAAGTGGTGGCCGGCGACCGGCGCAAGGTGGCCCTGACCTATTCGCTGCTGGCCGTTCTCGTCATCGCGACGACCGCTTCCCGCTTCGTTGCCGTGCGCGACCTGGCCTTTCCGCCGTGGGTCGATTCCAGCCGCCACGGGCTCATCACGGCCGTGATGCTGGCGAACGGTCAAATACCCAGCGATTATCAGCCTTATCTCCCGGTTGATCACTTTCCCTATCACTACGGGTTCCACACCCTGTCGGCGTCACTCATTATGATGACGGGCCAGGCGATGCCGGGGGCATTGCTCTTCTTGTTGCAGCTGCTGGGCGGGTTGCTCCCGCTGCCGGTCTATGCCGGCGGGTGGATGGTGACGCGACGGCGGCTGGTCGGATTGCTGGCGGCGTTTCTGGTGGGGTTGCCGTTCTTCTTTCCCGGCTACTACGTCACCTGGGGACGCATGACCCAGCTGGCGGCGATGGCAGTTATGCCCGTTTTGATCGCCCTGACGTGGCGGATCGGTCGCGGCTGGCCGCGCGTGTGGCCATTGGTGGGGGTGCTGGCCGCCGGCGTTTTCCTCATTCACTTTCGGGTATTCCTTTTCTATTTGCCTTTTGCCGGTCTGGTGGCTGTGGGCCAACTCATCGGCCGACGCCCGATGGGGGGGCTGGTCAAGTCCGCACTTTTGGGCGCGGCCCTGATCGCGCCCAGAGTGGTCGTTTTATTGACTGTCACCGAGCCATTGGCTGTCGTCTCGCGCTCGCTGCCCGGCTACAACGATTTTCCCATCGGCTATCTCACGACGGGCTGGGAGCGCGTCTACCTGGCGGCGGCGGGCTTCGCGGCGGCCGTTGTGCTGGTGAGCTTTGCCCTGCGCCGCCGTTGGGCTACGTTCCCGCTACTCCTGCTCTTGTGGGCCGGGGCGTTGTTCGTGCTGCTGGCC
>JAACJX010000023.1 GCA_014237545.1 Ardenticatenia bacterium
TTCCTGTTTCTCTTCGCTGCCGCCCGAGGACAATTGGTATGGCCGTCGCCCGTCGCCTGGGCCCTGGTGATCGTTGCCGGCACGGTTGATGTCGTCATCAGCCGCTCGCTTTTCTACCTGTCGCTGCGGCGGATGCCGATGAGCATTCACACGGTTATTCTGACCCTGAGCCCGGTCGTGACGATCCTGTGGGCGCTCGTTTTGTTTGGCGACAGGCCGACGGCGACGAGCCTCATTGGCGGCGCGCTCGTCATTCTGGGCGTCTTTGTCGTGACGAGGAGACGCCGCCGGTGAGTTCGTTGGTTCTATCCGGCGGTGTCTCACCAGAGAATCACATCGCAAGCCTGCCCAAGACGGTATCACGTTCTAAGGTAAGACGCCCCATTGATGTCGATGATCGCGCCGGTCATGAATTCCGCCCCCTCCGAGGCCAGGAATAGCACGGCGTAGGCGACCTCTTCCGGCTTGGCCACGCGATTGAATGGGCTTTGGCCGCGTATTTCCTTGCCGCTCTCCCCGGTGAGGGCCTCGCGGGCCATGTCCGTCTCAACAAAACCCGGCGCGGCAACCCCCACGGAGATATTGTAGGGAGCCAGATACTTCGCCATTGATTGGCTCATCGAATTCAGGGCGGCCTTACTGGCACCGTAGGCCGGGCCGGTTGGCTCGCCGCGGAACGCGCCGCGCGAGGAGACATTGACGATACGACCGCCGCCCTGGGCAATCATGTGCCGCGCAGCGCAGTAACTCATGTTGGCTGCTCCGAACACGTTGGTCTCAATCGTTCGCCGCCAGCTGTCTTGCCACGTCTGGTAATCAACCTCGGCCAAAGGATGATCTTCATAGATCGCCGCGTTGTTGACCAGGATATCGAGCCTGCCCAGACGCGACACGACGTCGTTGACGATAACCTCGACGGCCGCCGGATCCGCGATATCACCCTGCACGATGATGTGACCTTCCCCCGTCAGGGACTCCAGCGTAGCCTCGGCCGCTGCTCTATTGGATTGATAATGAACCGCGNCCCGCGCCCCTCGCTCCGCGAATAGCCTGGCTATGGANCGCCCGATGCCCCGGGACGAGCCTGTGATCAGAACAATCTTATCCGTAAAATCCAGCATCTTTTTCTCCCCATAAATTAAGATAGAGGCATTATCATGGAACATTGCTGGCATAGCAAACGCATTCGCACCGCGACAGAGACGGCTGATTCGCGGGTTGCCCGCCGCCATAAAGGATGTTATCCTTTGGCACGTTGAGAGGGCGGTATATGCACCGACGCGATCAGCGTAACGTAATTGCGCAACCCACATAAAATGGCTTAAATGCGAGGTGGGGCATGTCACCCAGGAGGACATGCCCCACCTCTCTTTTTGGGAGTATCGATGACCAAATTTATCTTCTTTACCGGTGGTGTGGTGAGCTCTGTTGGCAAAGGCGTGACGGCCGCCGCTCTGGGTCGACTGCTCAAGGCGCGGGGTTTCAGCGTTACGGCGCAGAAGTTAGACCCCTACATCAACGTTGATCCGGGAACTATGTCGCCCTACCAGCACGGNGAGGTGTTCGTCACCGAGGATGGAGCCGAGACTGATCTGGACCTGGGCCATTACGAGCGATTCATTGATATTAATCTCAACCAGGCGTCGAACGTCACCACCGGGCGAGTATANGCGGAGGTCATCGCTCGCGAGCGNCGGGGAGATTATCTGGGCGGCACGATNCAGGTTATTCCCCATATCACCAACGAGATCAAGCGCTGTATCTTCCAGGTCGCGGAGAAAAGCCAAGCGGAAATCGTCTTGGTCGAAGTCGGCGGCACGGTCGGCGACATCGAGAGCTTGCCGTTCATGGAAGCGTTGCGCCAAATGCGATCCGACGTCGGCCGTGAGAACACGCTCTACGTGCACGTCACCTACCTGCCCTATATTGCCGCCAGCCGGGAACTCAAGACGAAACCGACCCAGCATAGCGTCCGCGAACTGCGCGGGATCGGCATCCAGCCCGATGTTATCATTGCCCGCGCTGATCACCCCATCCCCGAAGAGCATCTGAACAAGATCTCCCTGTTTTGCGATGTCCCAAATAAGGCGGTTATTCCCGCGGTGACGAGCGACATCTTGTATAACATCCCGCTGTTGCTGGAGGAAACACGCATGGCGGAATTTGTGATGAGTCGCCTGGGCCTCCAACCCAAGTCGGAACCTGATCTGACCGAATGGGAGAGGATGATCGCCGAGATCCGGCGAGATAAACCCACGATCCGGATCGCGCTGGTCGGTAAATATGTCGAGTTGCATGACGCCTACATGAGCGTTCGTGAATCGCTTTATCACGCCGGCATATCCAACGAGCGACAAGTAGAAATCGAATGGATTTACTCCGGGGATTTGGAGAAGGGGAAGGGCTGGGATCGGCTCGATGACGTCAGCGGAGTGGTGGTGCCCGGCGGCTTCGGAGAGCGCGGGATAGAGGGCAAGATCAAAGTCGCCCGGTGGGCGCGCGAAAACAAAGTTCCCTATATCGGGCTATGCCTCGGCATGCAGGTGATGTGCATCGAGTTCGCCCGCGCCATTCTCGGCAGCGACGAGGCCAACAGCACAGAATTTGACCTCAATTGCGAGCATCCAGTGATCAGTCTGATGCCCGACCAGCATGAGATGACCGACATGGGCGGCACAATGCGCCTGGGCGCCTACCCCGCGGTTCTCGCGCCCGGCACGATGGCTCGCGCGGCCTATGGGCAGGATACAATCTCGGAGCGCCACCGCCACCGCTGGGAATTCAACAATGCCTATCGCGACCTGNTGGGCGCGGAGGGTATGGTGTTCAGTGGCCTGTCGCCCAATGGTCGCCTGGTGGAGATCGCCGAGTTGCGCGACCATCCTTTTATGTTGGGTAGCCAGTTTCACCCTGAGTTCAAGAGCCGGCCCAACCGGCCGCATCCGTTGTTCAACGCCTTCATGGCTGCGGCTGTGGAATATCAAGAGGCAGAGCAGAGCGCTTTGCGCGCGCTCGGAGACGGGTCCGCAAAAGATGATGGACGGCTTATTGAATCCGTTGAGGTTGGTTAGGGGCAGGCAGGCAAGCAGGGGCCTGAGCAGGATTACTCCCTTTTTTCCAGGGTTGGCTCGTACTCCTTGCCTGCCTCGCGTCGCGGAGCTGCGTTCACCTCTAGGCGACGCCACGCGGCGCGCAGCGTCTCCAGTTCTTCTTCCGTTTCCGGTGCTTCGCCATAACGAACGCGGATGAATGCCTCCGTGATGAGACGTGTTTCGGCCGAGTCATTGGGCCAAACGCGGTTGAGTGACGCGAGGTACTCATACGGCGTTTCCGATTTCAGGCGCGGATAGCCGGCCGCGGCGGCCGCGCCGCACATCTGCCGATAGATCCGCCTGACCGACGCGGCCGCTCGCCATTGCCGAAATAGGCCCAGCCGATCCAATACGCGGCGGCCGAGTCCCGGCGCTTCGTCTTCCTCGGCTCTGGTTCGGCTTCGCTCGCTGTCGCGGGCAGCAAAAGTTGCCTGCTGATAGGTCCTCGCCAAAGCCAGGGCGATGATTGCCAGCAGGGCGATCATGATGAAGGCCGTGGCTGTCTTGCCGGCGAATGATGGCCCAACGACCTCGGCTGTTTCGGTGGGGGTTGGAATAAGGGGCGATTCCAGATCCCTGAAGAACGGAGATTCGCGGAGCGTTGCGGAGATTTGCCCGAAGACCCCGCCGAGCACGGTGCTCAACCATTGGATAAACCCGGCGATTGCCTCCAGAAAAGGGTAGACCATCTGGAATAACGTCGCGCCGGCCACAATCGCGCCGAATTGCACGGCGGACCAGAGAGGGGCAAGCCAGTCAAGGACAACGAATAGAGACTCCCCGGCTATCAGCGCGGTCAAGCCAGTCGTGAGAATAACGATCAATAGCGCGGCCGCGGCCACAACGACAAACCAGCGGGCATTCAATGTGGCCGACGTTCCGCTGTGCTCCAGTTCTATATTTTCAGCCCGCACCAAACTGATGACTGTCAGGGCGGAGAAAAAGAACAATAGTACAAATGGCACGACGTTCCTATTGAATAGCGCGCTGCTGAACCACAGAATCAGCGGCAAGAAAATTAACCCGCCTAGACGGAGCCGCAACCCTACGTTATTGATTTCCGGGAAACGAGTCGCCAGCTTGATTCCTCGCCACCAGGCAATTGCCGTCACCAGAAAGACGGACAGGTCCCGCGTCCACAACAGGTTTCCGCCTTCGCCGAGGCTGCGACCGAATTCGCGCAGCCATCCGAAGTTGACCCATGCGGCATCGTCGTAAAGAAGGAGTCGCCAGCTAAGAAAAATGGCAAGAATCAGGGCGACNAACAGTAGCCTCCGCTGTCGCTTGAGGCTGAACCGCAACAGGGACAACAACCGTATGAGATTGAACGGTAATAGCATGAGGAGTAGCAGCCAGAGACCAACCTGAAGCGGGGGCCAATAGCGGGCCCATCCCAGGATCACCAGGACGACGGGCGTCAGCAGAGCGATCTCCATGAGCGCAAAGCCGAGGAAAAGTAACTCGTGACGGATATATCCCCAGAGNGTGGTCGAGGGCGCGACAAGACCTTTGCGCGGGTGCGACTCCCGCGCGCGTAGAGGGTCGACCTGCGTCACTCAATCGCCTCAAATTCTAGTTGAACCGGTTCTGGCGTTGGGATGCTGCTCAGGGCNGCTTCGGTGGCTGTGGCGCTNCGGTGCCCGGCCTGAAACGCGGGCACGGNGGAGGGGATGTGATAGATGATAATTTGTTCCAGATGGCCGGGGAGATGTAGCTGCGGCGGCGGCTCATCTCCCAGCGNCAGCAAGACCACCCGACGCCCGGCCTCCTTCAGCCGCACCAGCGCGATCAGGATTTCCTGGGTCACGACGGCCGAAACCAGGACAATGGTCGATACCCAGGGCAGATGGGTGCTCTCGCGCAATAGCATCATGTCGATCGAGCNTGTGGCGAACTCGGTGACGGCCGCCAGTGCTTCCAGCACATTGCCTAGCNGGTCTGGCGAACGGCCCGGCGGGACGCGCAAGGACTGGTCAGAATTCGGCACGGCTCCATTGGCGAACAGTCCCACGCCCCACCCCTGCTGGACGCCGTAGTTGCAAATCGACGCGGCCACGCTGATCGCCCGCTCGAGCAAATCCGGATCAAAGCCCATCCAGTGGCGGGCGAAGGTCGACACATTCAAAAAGACGGCCACCGTCATCCCCGTTGATGGGTCGTAAACCTTTGTCTGCAACTGGCCGCGGCGCGCGCTAGCTTTCCAGTGCACATCCCGGAAACGATCCTGAGGGTGATAGTCCCTTATCCCTCGCGTGCGGATGGGATCAGTGAAGAGACTGTGCCGGATCTTCACNTCGCCAAAAGGCTCTTTGGGTGGCAATCCCAGCTCTTCCAGGGGCCAGATTTGCGGGTAAACCACCAATGTATCAATGTACTTGTGCTCCCGTTCGCGCGTGAAGAGCGTGAAGATATCTCCTGATTCGTAGGCGACCGGGCCGATGTGATAATACCCTCGAACCGGAAAACGAAGCGTCGTCGTTCGGTGGACGCGCTCGCGGCTCTGCATGGAGTAGACGCTCTGCAATACGAAATTGCCGACTAATTCCCCCGACAACGTCGGTGAGTTTTCTGCCAGGTCGGGCGGAACCGGAAGCTGATCGCGGAAACGGAGCCAGGTGAGGGGCAAGCGTTTGTCATTCTGGATAGAGATATGCATCTGCACCGCTTCGCCGGGGAAAACTCGGGTCCGGTCGAATTGGCGTTCGTAGCTGACGCCCCACAGGGAAACGTTTTTCCACAATGTGCTAAGGCCGACGATTAATAGCAAGCAAATCCCCAGGGCAATGAACCCCACGTTGCGATCGGCGACGATGCCAATGATGAGGAACAGAATGGCCAGGGGTATCCAGGCGTCGCTAAAGACGCTGTTTTCACGTTCCCTCAATACGAGACCGCGGACGCGCGCAACGTCGGCCATATCCATGTCGTTCCCACTCACGGCGGCCAGCATGAGATTCTGACGGGCGCGGCGGGCCGTCTCTCTGCGGGTATCGCGAGCGACGAGCTCCAGATCGTGAAAGCTCTCGGACATGGGTGGTAGTTGTTCTAGTTACTCTCGACCGGGACGGGAACGGTATCGACGATCTCGCGGACCACGTCTTCCGGGACGCGGCCGCGCAGGCGGGTTTGCGGGTTCACCACCAGGCGATGGGTGAGCACCGGCGGGGCCATCTGCTTGACGTCATCGGGTATGACAAAGTCGCGGCCGTTGATAGCGGCGCGCGCCTGGCAGGTATGGTAGAGGGCCATTGTCGCCCGCGGACTGGCCCCCAGCATGATGTCGTCGTGGGCGCGAGTGGCGCGACTGACGTTGACGATATAGCGCCGGACAGAATTCTCAACGCGAACGGTTCGTACCTCGTGTTGCATGCGGAGAATGTCCTGCGGCCCAACAACGCTTTCCAGAGTATCTAATGGATCGATACGCTCGAAACGCAACAACATCTCGTTCTCGCTATCCTCGTCCGGATAGCCCAGAGNGACCTTCATAAGGAAACGATCCAATTGCGCCTCGGGCAGGGGAAATGTGCCCTCCAATTCAATGGGGTTTTGCGTGGCCATCACCAGAAACGGCCGCGGCAGCATGTGCGTGGCAATATCAACGGTGACCTGTCTTTCTTGCATCGCTTCCAGCAAGGCCGATTGCGTGCGTGGCGNCGCCCTGTTGATCTCGTCGGCTAGCAGGATCTGGGCCATCACCGGGCCGGGGCGATATTCGAATTCCTGGGCTTTCTGGTTGAAATAGTAAATGCCCGTGAGGTCTGAGGGCAGCAGGTCTGGTGTAAACTGCACCCGCCGGAAGGTACAGCCCAGCGATGCGGCTATTGTCTTGGCCAGGGTCGTCTTGCCCGTTCCCGGCACGTCCTCGAGCAGCAAGTGACCTTCACATAGAATAGCGATGAGGGCCAGGTCGATAATATCCGCCTTGCCGACGATAACCTTTTGAATGTTTTCGCGTAATCGCGCGGCTGATTCGGCAATCATAAGAACTCCACGCTCTGGTCGGATCGCTACCTCAGTTGGGACGAGAGATAGTCCAGGATGTCGATTTTCGTCAGAATCCCCTTCACCTGTTCCTCATTGTTGACGATCACAACCGCCGGGCGGTCCTTGATGAGTGCCATGAGTGTCTCCAGTCGCGCATTNTGACCCACAACTGGCACATCCGTATTGATCATCCCTTCAATAGTCTCATCAGCCTGGTGCACGTGTTCGGCTTCCAGCATATGATTGAGCAAGTCGATCTCGCTGACGAGTCCTAGTAACCGGTCTTCGGCATTGACGACGGGTAGTTGGGAGACGTTGTGCTGTTTCATGAGGGTGACGACGTCAAGCAACCGATCCGTCGCGCGAGCCGTGTAAATGTGGCCGCTGTCCTTCTTGGACTGGATATCCCCGGCGCGTATGTCACTCCATTCTTGATCGAGGAAGCCATTCTCGCGCATCCAGTCATCATCGAATATCTTGCTTAGATAGCGCGAGCCGGAGTCGGGCAGGATGATTACGACGACATCTTCCGGGCCAAGCCGGTGCTTTTGGACGTACTTGATCGCTCCCGCGACGGCCGCCCCGCACGAGCCGCCACTGAAAATGCCTTCCTCGCGCACCAGCCGGCGCGTCATCAGCAGGCTCTCGCGGTCGTTGACCTGGACNATTTCATCAATCACGCTCAGNTCGGTTGTGCCGGGCAGGAAGTCCTCGCCAATGCCCTCGACCTTGTATCCTTCGGCCGTTGTATATTCACCAGAGCGGTGCAATTCATACAAAATCGAGCCGATTGGATCGACGCCAACAACCTGGATATCAGGGTTCATTTCTTTCAGATAGCGTCCCGCGCCGGTGATGGTGCCGCCGGTTCCCATACCGGCGATGAAGTGAGTGATTTGACCGCCCGTTTGTTCCCAAATCTCAGGGCCGGTGCTATCGTAGTGCGCCTGGGGGTTGACGGGATTGTAATATTGATTGGCCAGAATGGAATTGGGCGTTTCCTCGACAAGCCGCCGGGCGACTGAGTAGTAACTGCGCGGGTCTTCAGGTTCCACGGCCGTGGGCGTGACGACGACCCGGGCGCCATAGGCGCGTAACAATAGAATCTTCTCCTGGGACATCTTGTCCGGCATAACAAAGATGCAGCGATAACCCTTGATGGCCGCGGCGATGGCCAACCCAACGCCGGTGTTGCCGGAAGTGGCCTCGACGATCGTGCCNCCCGGTCGCAAGCGGCCNTCGCGTTCGGCATCCTCGATGATGGGCCAGCCGATTCGATCCTTAACCGATCCGCCCGGATTGAAGAACTCAACCTTAGCCAATATGAGTGGCTCTAGTCCTCGGGTGATGGCGTTGAGACGCACCAATGGCGTCCCCCCAATCGTGGCTAGAATATCTTCATGGAACCGGATCGCCGTCGCTGGTTTTTGTTGGGNCATTTGGGTATCGCTCATAGGTATGGATTCATTTCCCATTCTTTGAGAATTCACGCGGGATTCATGTAATGATAACGGCAAATCTGGCATGATGCATGTAGCAAGCTTATGTAAAAATGTCTTGCGGTCAATTCTTGTTATGTCTATAATTCCATCTAGAAGCACTTGACATATTACTAAGGAGATAAGTCATGAAAAGGTCGCGCTGGACAGCAACCGTCACGGTCGTCTTTTTGCTCCTCGTCACAGTTGCCGTCGTTTCGGCGGCCACCTACGTCGTTCAGCCGGGCGACACGCTATGGCGGATTTCACGCCAATTCGGTACCACCGTCGATTCCATCGTCCAGGCCAATAGAATCCCCAATCCCAACCTTATTTATGTAGGGCAGGTACTGGAGATTCCCGGCGTCGGCACACCCGTGCCCATCACGCCGGCCCCCACACAGGNACCGGNACCAACGGCCGTTCCGACCCAGCCGCCCGCTGGGACCACTTACGTTGTGCAGCCGGGTGATACATTATCCAGGATTGCCGCCCGTTATGGGACGACAGTTCAGGCCATTGCCCAGGCGAATAACATCGTCAACGTCAACCTGATATATGTCGGCCAGGTTCTGACCATACCCGGCGTNCCNGGTCCAGGTCCGACGCCACCAACCAACCCGGCCACACCGGCTCCGCCACCGACAGCCGGTTTCGAACTGGGCGGGCAGACGCAGACGTTCGCCAACAAACAAGCCATGAAGGATTCAGGCATGATCTGGGTCAAATTCCAGCACAAGTGGGCCGCGGGTGATTCGGCCGANGTGTTGGCCGCGTCAATCCAGGATGCCAAGAACAACGGTTTCAAGGTGCTTGTCTCCGTANCCGGACAGCAAACGTACCCGGCTCCCAACAGCATNGATTTTGGCGCCTTCACGAAATTCATGGGTGAGCTTGCCGCCCAGGGCCCCGACGCNATCGAGGTCTGGAACGAGCAAAACATNGACTTCGAATGGCCGGCCGGGCAAATTGATCCGGCCTCATACGTGAACAACATGCTTGCCCCGGCCTATCAGGCAATCAAGGCGGCCAACCCGGCGGTAGGCGTCATCTCCGGAGCCCCGGCCCCGACAGGTTTCGATAACACGACCAATGCCTGGGCTGACAACCGCTATATCGCCGGTATGCGCGCGGCCGGAGCGGCCAACTATGCCGACTGCATCGGTGCTCATTACAATGCCGGCGCCACATCGCCGAGCGCCACCACCGGGCACCCGGGNGGTTCTCATTACAGCTGGTACTTCAGACCGACCCTGGACCTCTATTACAACACCTTCGGTGGGACGCGCATGGTCTGCTTCACGGAGCTAGGCTATCTATCCGGTGAGGGATTCAGCGGGCTACCGCCGAACTTCTCCTGGGCGTCCGAGACCTCGGTGCAAGAGCANGCGCAGTGGCTCCGCGAGGCAAAGGATCTGTCCGCCGCCAGCGGTCGGGTGCGCATGATGATCGTCTACAATGTCGACTTCACCTTCTTCGACCCGGCCGGAGATCCGCAGGCNGGCTATGCCATGATCCGGCCNGATGGNAGTTGCCCGGCTTGTGAGGCGTTCAAGTAGCNGNTAGCTCGAACCATTGTTTTNAACATCAGTGTGAGGCGCAAAGGTTACCCCTTTGCGCCTTTTTGTTATACTTGCGGTAGTCCACCCGCGGCCGGCAGCCGCACTTCCTTGGAGAGGATATACATGAAAGTCCGAAATATTCTGGCAACCAAGAAGGGCCGAATCATCACGATCGGCAACGATGAACCCGTTCGCCGGGCTATCGCTCTCTTGGTCGAAAATCGAATTGGCGCATTATTAGTCGTCGATCCGGCCGGTAAGCTCGTCGGCATTCTCAGCGAACGCGATATCATGCGCACCGCNGCCNNCGATGAAGCCCTNTTCAGCCGGGCTGTTGGGGAGATCATGACCAAAGAGGTNATCGTCGGGATGCCCCAGGACGACGTTATCGCCGTGGCNCANACGATGCTGGAGAAGAGATTTCGCCACTTGCCGATCATGGAGGAAGATCAGTTGATTGGCATNATTTCGATCGGTGACGTGCTGAAAATNCAGCGCGACGCNTACCGTGGCGAAGTTGANACCTTAGAGACCCGGATCATTGCAGAAGGAGAGTAANAGTCCCATGTCCCNAATTGGAACCGCGGCGCAACCTTTNCGCGTCGCTATTATCGGCGCTGGCCCGGCTGGTTTTTACGCNGCCGAACGCCTNTTTAAAGAATCCGCTATGGTCGTGGAGGTCGATATGTTCGACCGNCTNCCGACGCCNTTTGGCCTGGTTCGCAATGGCGTCGCGCCGGACCATCAAAAGATCAAGTCNGTGACGGCCGCGTTTGACCGCATCGCCGGCAATCCCCGCTTCCGTTTCTTCGGCAATGTGGAACTNGGCCGGGACGTGAGCGTGGAAGACTTTAAGGAGCACTATCACCAAATTCTCTANTCCACCGGCGCGCAGACTGATCGGCCGCTGGGTATTCCCGGCGATGATCTGATCGGCAGCCACCCGGCCACCGAATTTGTGGCCTGGTATAACGGCCACCCGGATTATCGCGACCATCATTTTGATCTGTCTCAGGAGCGGGTGGCGGTGGTTGGCGTGGGCAACGTCGCGGTCGATGTGGCCCGAATTCTGTGCCGCACGCGTGAAGAGCTGATGAAGACCGACATCGCCGATTACGCGATGGAGGCCCTCGTCAACAGTCGGGTGAAGGAAGTGTATATCCTCGGCCGTCGAGGGCCGGCCCAGGCCGCCTTTACCGCGCCCGAGGCGAAAGAACTGGGTGAGCTGGCTGACTGCGATACGCTGGTGCCGCCGGAAGAAGCGGAGCTGGACCCCCTGAGCCAGGCGACCATGGCCAACGCCGACCGGGCGGATGTGCGCAAGGTTGAGATCATTCAGGAGCTTTCGCGCCGGCAGCCCACCGGCAAATCCAAGCGCCTCATCTTGCGGTTCCTTGTGTCGCCGACGGAATTGATCGGCGATGAAAACGGCCGCGTCAAGCAGATGAAGCTGGTGCATAACGAGCTATATGCGACCGAGGCCGGCTCTCTGCGCCCACGGGCCACTGACCGCACCGAAACGATCGATGTCGGCCTGGTGTTTCGCTCCATTGGCTATCGCGGGGTGCCCTTGCCAGGGGTTCCGTTCCACGATAGTTGGGGGGTCATTCCGAACGACGGCGGCCGTGTGCTCGACCCGGCGACAAAGGAACCCCTCTTGGGGCAATATACCGCCGGCTGGATCAAGCGCGGCCCGACGGGAGTGATCGGCACCAACAAGCCCGATGCGGCCGAAACGGTGGAGAATATGCTGGCCGATGCGCGCGACGGGCGCGCGTTGAGCCCGTCTAATCCTTCGGCCNAGGCTGTGATCAATCTTCTGAACGAGCGCCAGGCGTGCGTTGTTTCCTTCGCGGACTGGAAGCGTCTGGACGAGATGGAGTTGAATAGAGGCAAGGAAGAAGGCCGGCCGCGGGTTAAGTTCACGCGTATCGAAGAGATGCTGGACGCGCTTCGTTCCTGATTTTGGCATTGCCATCCATGCCTGATAAGGTCGTTATTTATAGTGATGGAGGGGCTGACCCAAACCCCGGTATCGGGGGCTGGGCAGCCCTTCTTGCCTATGGCGATCACGAAAAGGTGATAACCGGCAACGACCCCAAAACCACCAACAATCGCATGGAATTGCAAGCCGCAATCAGCGCGTTACGCGCCCTGAAGCGGCCGTGTGAAATCGAATTCCACACTGATTCGCAATACGTGCGGCGCGGTATCACTGAAGGGGTGGANAAGTGGGCGGCCGCGGGCTGGAAGACGAAGAACGGCCGGCCCATCCCCAATGCTGACCTGTGGCAAGAACTGCGTGAGTTAGTCGGACGACACGATATCAACTGGCATTGGGTGCAGGGGCACAGTGGCGATCCATCCAATGAGCGCGTTGACCGGCTGGCCCGCGAGGCGCGTCTGAGCATCACGCCAAAGATTGACCTTGAAGTAGACGTGCCGCGTCTTTTTTTGCGCGTGTCTTGCAAGGGGAATCCGGGGCCGGGCGCGTGGGCCATCGCCCTGGTAGCGAATGAAGAGTGGGAATCGCTGACAGGCCTGGATCCTTCTACGACCAATAATCGCATGGAATTGACCGCGGCCATCCAGGGTTTGCAATTGCTCGAGCCGGGCGACCGGGTACAAATATTCACGACCTCGGATTATCTATATCAAGGAGCGACTCAATGGGTCCATGGCTGGGAGTCGCGCGGGTGGCAAAAGAAAGACGGCCAACCTGTGGCGAATGCTGACTTGTGGCGGTTGCTGATTGACGTCTCCAGGCGCTATCAGGTTGAATGGGTCAACGCCAAGGGACAACGTCTAGAGGGACTGGAGAGGGCGGGAAGATTGCTGTCCGTCGTGTGAANNAGTGGCGCAGATAACATTGACAATTAGNCCCGCTCTGATACAATAACCATCCATCAAGCCGAAGTGGCGAAACTGGCAGACGCGCTACGTTCAGGGCGTAGTGAGGGTTCCCTCATGTGGGTTCGAATCCCACCTTCGGCATCAGGTAGAATAAGATTTTGCGACGGCCCAAACAGATATTGTTCGGGCCGTTTTCTGTTTTGAGATAATGTTCACAATGGCTATAATGACCGCACATTTCGGGGACGAACCATTTGTAGCCGCCTTTGGTTGAGGGTTATCTTTTATGGCGATATTGCTAATCGTTGCTGTTCTTTTTATTGTTTTGCTTGCGGGGATGCTGCTGGCCTTCATCTTTACGAGGCTGGATCGAACGGTCGTTACGACTCGGGCTGACATGGCCGCCGAAGAACGGGCGTATAGCCCGGGNGTGACGCTTGGCCACCGAATTAAGCTTGAAGCGGACTATGAGGAGCAACTCCGCCAGGCGCGTCTAGAAGCCGCCAAGAAGGCCGCAACCACGCCGCGCGGCGCTAACAGCCAGATCGGTCGAGCAGGCAAATCAACCTTGGCGACCGCCGGCAAATCGGCGGCCATCGATCCCATGACCGCGGTGCGCATTGCTCGCTTCCATGGTTGGGATGGGGCGCGAACCGGAATCCCGGCCTCGGGTGTAGCGGCCGCCGGCGCCGCTACGGCAGCCGCTGTCGCGCCGCGGGCCGCTGCTCCGGCCGCCGCCGCTCCCGCCGTTCCCCCGCCCACGCTGATAACGATCACCGATGATATGCCGCCCGAAGAGGTGCGCAAGGCGCGAATCGCCAACGCCAAGGCGGAAGCAGCCTACAACAAGGCCTTGAAGGCCGCCGCCGCCGGTGCCCCTGTGGCTGNCGCCGGCGCNGCACCAGCGGCCNCTACTGCTCCGGCTGCCCAGGCGGNCGCGCCGGTGGCCGTCGGNATCGAGCCCCCCAAGCTCATCGAAATAACACCTGATATGCCTCCGGAAGAGGTGCGCAAGGCCCGCGTGGCCAATGCGAAAGCCGAAGCCGCTTATAACAAGGCGCTGAAGGCGGCCGGTGCAACGCCCGGCGCGCCCCAGGCCGCGGCCGCGCCCGCCGCGCAGACTGTAGAGGTTGCTCCAGTTGCGCCCCCGCCGGCATTGGCGGGGATTGAGCCGCCGCAGTTAATCGAAATAACGGACAGCATGGCCCCGGAAGAGATACGACGCGCTCGGGTAGCCAACGCCAAGGCCGAGTCGGCCTATAACAAGGCTCTGAAGNCGGCGGGCATCGATCCCNCNTCCCTGAAGTCCGGCGCGCCCGCGACGGTGGCCGCGACTGCACCTCCGNCGGCTCANCCGGCCGCTCTGGAAGCCCCCGCGCCCGCTGCTCCACNAACCGCGCCTGCGGCTGCGTCGGCAGGCCCACAAATTCCCCCCGGTATCGAGCGGCCGCAACTCATTGTGATTACCGATGGAATGTCACCTGAAGAGGTCCGCCGGGCGCGCATTGAGAACGCCAAAGCCGAGGCCGCCTTTAACAAGGCTTTAAAGGCCGCCGGAATCGATCCGGCGTCGGTGAAGTAGGTATACATCAGCAAAGCGAGTCGTAAATCCCGGCTGAGAACGTTTTCTCGGTCGGGATTTTTCGTTTGTGAGGGCCAACCACAACATAAATGCGGAAGTGAGTACGTATCCTTATCGCGTTGTTTTTCCTAGTGGCGATCCTTTACGCAGGGTGGTGGACGAGCAACATTAGTGAACTTGACGACCACCGGGCGTAGCGTTTTGGCAGTGGGCGACGAGAAACGACAAAGCCACATCCTTTCTGTTCATCCAACAGGGTGTAAAACCGGGCGATTGGCCGCTCCTCTCTTATCTCAACCACACCTACCCTTCTGATTCGTAGACAAGAAGCATCGTTAGACTACTCTACCTGATGATGTCAAAGCCCTTTCGAGACGCCAGCAACTGCGCTATCTCCTCGACATTGGCAATGTTGGCATCACCCGGAATCGAATGCTTGATTGCCGCGCATGCCGTGGCGAAATCGACGATACGCTGGGGATCCTCGGTGTAAGTAAGCAGGCCGTAGATGAGGCCGGCCATGAACGCATCGCCGGCCCCCACGCGATCCACAATGTGATTCAGCACATAGGATGGGCTCGTGTAATGATGACCTGCGTGCCACAAAACTCCCGTGTATTGTGGGTTCTCTGCCGATGTGGCCTCGCGACAGGTCATCGCGATCTGTTTCAATTGCGGGTATCGGCCGGACAACCGCGACAAAATCTCCCTGGCTTCATCCGGAGTGCGCCCCGCCGGTAAATCGGGCAGACCGAGCATCAGGCTGGCCGTGTTTGCCACCAAGACGTCGCATTGCTCAACCAAATCCGGCATGATCGATGACGGAGACGCACCCCACTGCCACAA
>JAACJX010000533.1 GCA_014237545.1 Ardenticatenia bacterium
GCCCATCATCGCCGGGCAGGCGGTGAAAGGGCCGGCAGCCAAGATGATGGCCGAGCGGGGGATGGACGTGTCGGCCGCGGCCATCGCCGCCTATTACGGGCATCTGATCGACGGCTTCGTCTACGACGCGCAGGACGAGGGTATGGCCGCCGAGGATGGGCTGGCGCTGCTGTGCACCGACACGCTGATGACCGGCGCAGCCGAGCGGGAGCGGTTGGCGCGAGAGGTATTGGGGTTTGCAGAAACGCTGTTGTAGGGCGCTGGCTCGACTAACGTTTCATAGTGCGATTACCCGGCTTCATTAACACTCAGATTATCAGCCAGCTCTCTTCCGCCCATAATACTGGTAATAATCCACCCGTATATTGCCGTTGAACAACTTGCGCACCCGGTCCGGGCGGCCGCGCTTGAAATAGTCGGGGAACTTCTCATCGGCCGTCAGGATGTAGACCGACCAACCGTCCTTCTTGCGCATCATCTTGTTCAAGGTGATATAAAGCGCGTTGATCTCCGGAAACTCCGCCATTCGCCGGCCGTAGGGCGGGTTCGAGATCATGATGCCGTGCTCCTGGTNGATCCACAGGTCGGCCAGCGCCTTCTGCTCGAAGGTGATGTCGGCCGCCACGCCGGCCAGCGCGGCGTTCTGCTTGGCGACGCGGATGGCCTCGGCGTCGATGTCGTAGCCGTACAGCGCCAGCTCGCCGCTGCGGTCGATGGCCGCTTCGGCCGCCTGCCGCGCCGTTTGCCAGTGCGCTTCGCCTACCGCCGGCCAGCGCTCCGCGTCAAATGAGCGTCGCAACCCGGGAGCCATTCGCCGTCCGATCATGGCCGCTTCAATGAGGATCGTGCCCGATCCGCACATCGGGTCGATTAGCAAGCGCTCCTTGTCCCAGAACGACAGCAACACCAGCGCGGCGGCCAGCGTCTCCGTCAGGGGCGCGGCCCCCGCCTCGGCCCGGTAGCCGCGCTTGTGCAAGCCGTCGCCGGATGTGTCCAGTGTCAGCAGCGCGCGATCCTGACGAATCGTGACCTGAATGCCATAGTCGGCTCCCGTCTCCGGCAGGGTGGCCGCGCCGTGGGCCGCCGCCAGCCGCTCGGCCACGGCCTTCTTCACAATGGCCTGGCTGCTGCGCTCGCTTTGCAATTTGGAGCGCACCGACCGCGCGTTAACCGGAAAGCGGCCGTCGGACGGAATCCACCGCTCCCACGGCAACGCTCGCGTCTGCTCGTACAATTCGTCAAACGTGACGGCCGCGAACTCGCCCACCTGCAGCAACACCCGGTCGGCGCAGCGCAGCCACAGATTGGCCCCCGGAATGTCCGCCAGCGCACCAGCAAACGCCACGCGCCCCTCGCTGACGCGTAGATCACCGAAGCCCAACGTCAACAGTTCCCGCTTCACCACCGCTTCCAGCCCAAACTTGGCCGTCGCGATCAACGTGACTGATTCCATAATTGTTATTATAGCGTTGGTTGTTGCCGTCGTTTAATTGGGAACACCCTGGGCCATCATCCCCGTCAAACTCCTTCACGACAGCAAGCGCCGCCTGGCTCAGCCGCCCTCGGCCGAAGGCGCTAAATCAATCGTTATCCCCCGTTCCGCGCAAGATCGGGCCGAGTCAAGGTCGGCTTGACTACCATCGTCCCAACCGGCAAACTCCCCCTCCTCGACACGTGTTTCGCCGGTAACGAGGTTGACAAACCACGTGTCTGACACGCGAGCAGTGGAGCGATCGGGGAGTGTGACTATATCCTCGACTACCTCCACCGCCACCCATGTTTCATCGGGCGACAGGTAAGAATCGTAGATAGCCACCTCCGCCGTGATGCCCAGAGCCTCGTGGCCGAGCACTTCTCCGGTTCTGGCGTCGACGATAAATCCCCTTGCCGGGTATTCGACCTGAGCAAAATCGCGGAAGAGCCACTCGACGGGGAAGAACCAGTAGGATGTGTCCTTGATCTGCTGCGGCGGGAAAATCGTGTCGCCTGTCGTGGGACCGAGCGTGAGGTGGTACCCCTCCGGCGAGTCAAACGGCCTCAGGATTTGGATTGTCCCCGAATCATTCGACAGGACGGCGCTGTACTCTTGATAGAAGAAAAAAGTGTAGCTACCGTCATCAGCAACGGCCGCGTTTTCGATCCAGCGAGTGGTGATCTTCTCGCTCTCGCCCGGGGGCAGGGGTGACCAGGCCGATTGTGTCAGGTCGAAATACCAGAACTGCAAGGCTTCATCTCTCGACAAAAGACGGTCCGGCGTGACGAACCACAAATCGGTCATTCTGGTGGGGGCGGCTAACGGAGTCTGAGTTTCCAGGGAGCCGGCAAACACCTCTCCGTGCTCATCTATCCAGGCGATCTGTCCATCGGGCAACCAGGTCAATACGTACAGCGGATCGTCGATATAGTCAGCCCCCAGAACCCTGAACGCGCCGGTAGCCATGTCGACTACCACGTTGGCGCTCCTGGTCGGCATGGTGCTGTCGATCCTGACGGTAAAGAGGACGAGCGCGCCGGCGGGATCGGGATGGCGAAGTATCTGATAAATTGCGTCGCCGTGTTCGACAACGGTATATTCTGCGTCCTCGAAACGCCAGCGCGCGCTGCTTCCGTCTTCAGAGTTCTCGAAGACCAGGACGGTATCGGCGCACGTAGCTACGTCGGCCGTTGCCTGCTCGGTCGGCACCATCGTTGCCTCCGGTAGGGGCGAAGCGGGCGTGTCTTCTTTCGGCACACCGGTTGTTGTGGGGGAGATTGTCGGCTCAGCGGTGGAAACGGACGCCGAAGAAGGGGATGAGGTTGGTGGGGATATGACCGTAGTTTCGGGAGGGGCGGTCGGTTGTAGAGGCGGCCCGGAACCGGTCTGCTCAAACCCAACGCAACTACTTAGAACAATTAAGCCCAACAAATACGCCAGGCAATGCCAAACGCTTTGATTGTTC
>JAACJX010000178.1 GCA_014237545.1 Ardenticatenia bacterium
AACATAGGGGATCAGCGCCCGCGGCCGGTCAGTCGCGGGCGCAGGTGGGGCCTTCGTCGCAAATCGTCGCGGTGCTTCCAGCCCAGGATAAGCACTTGCCCGGCCAATACCGCCAGAAAGAGCGGCTCGGGCAGCCACAAGAGAATAATGACCAACAGAGAGGCCAGAGCCAGCATCACCGCCCAGCCGTCAATGTCGACGACCTTGCGCCACACCAGGACTAGCAGCAGGGCGGGAATCGACAACTTCCACAGGGTCAGGCCGATCCACGCGCCAAAGGCCACCGCCAGCGCCTTGCCACCCTGGAAGCGCAGGAAGGGGGAGAAGGCGTGACCCAGAACGGGCGCGGTGGCAATGAGGGCCATGGGCCAGCCGGTGAATCCTTCCTGGAAATAGGCCCAACCAACGGGCGCGGCCGCCTTGCTGACGTCGAGCACGAGGGCCAGCAAGCCCACCAGCGGGCCGCCGGCGCGAAAGGCGTTGGTGGCGCCGGGGTTACGGTCGCCGAACTCGCGCGCATCTCTGCGCCCGAACAACTTCGGCAGCCAGACAGAAAAGGGCAACGAACCGCAAAAGAAGGCGAAGAGGACCCAGAGGAGGATGGATGGCATGGTTGGCTCGATGGTCAATAAGATATGCGGTAAGCATAGCACAGGGCCAGTAGCGAGCCAATCGGGCAACGATTAATCTGGAAGAGACGTCTTTAGTTCGGTGTTGACAGACCCGATGGCAATAAATCACTCAGCCTTTGCAGGATATACGTAGGGTGAATGGCCGACTGGGTCAGCATCTTTTCGTCTGTCGCCCCGGTCAGGACGAGCGCGCCGGCCATGCCGGCGTTCAGCCCCATCAGGACGTCGGTCTCAAGCCTGTCGCCGGTCATGATGCAGCGCTCGGGCGGCAGACCCAAAAGCCCCAGGACCGCCTGCGCCATGTGTTGGGACGGCTTGCCGACGACGGCCTCGACACTGACGCCAGTGGAGGCCTCGATGGCGGCGATCATCGCCGCCGCGTCAGGCTGGCCGCCGCCGGGAACGGGGCAATAGCGGTCGGCATTGGTGGCGAAGAAGCGCGCTCCGTCGCGGATAGCGTCGAACGCGACCCGCAGCTTGTGATAGGTGAAGGTGCGGTCGAAGCTGGCGATGACGGCCGCGACCCCTTTGGCGTTGCTTACCAGTTCGAAACCGGCCGCAGCCAGCTCGCGCTCCAGAGGGGCCTCGCCGACCACAAACAATCGCGCGCCGGGCATGCGCTTGGTCAAGAAATCAACCATGACGGACGATGAATTGATGACATCGCCTGGCGGCGTGGGCAAGCCGAGGCTGGTCAGTCGATCGGCATAGGTTTCGCGCGTTTGTGTCGGGTTATTGGAAAGGAAGACCGTGCGCTTGCCCATGTCGCGCAAGCATGTGATGGTTTCGTGGACGGTTGGCAGCAGCGCTTCGCCCAGATAGCACGTGCCGTCAAGATCGAAGATGTAGGCGTCGTAGAAGGTTTGTGGCGTGGGAAAGCTGTCTAAAGGGGTGGCAGGAATTGTTACTTTCATCGCAGTTGAACGAATGAGGGCGGGCTGTCCACCCGCCCTCGCGTATTCATCTCATTTGGTTACGGCTACTGCCGGGCTCAACAGATAGTACCCGACTACATCTGCGGGGCAAGCCGCACTTGCTGGCCGGTCTCGTCGGTATGAGCCTCATAGGCCTCGCCATTGATGTCGAGCATGACGATCCAGCCCGGGGTGATGGCTTGCAGGCAGCTTTCATCCGGCCCGCCGTAGCCCAGGCAGGAATCGCTGAACTCGGCCGGCTCAACCGACACCACCTGGACATCACCCAGGGCAACCCCCAGCTCGGCGGACAGGAACTCCTGCGCCGCGGCCGCGGCCGTATCAGCCTGGGCGTTGCCTTCCGGCGTGTCCGAGGCCACGCGCACCTGCTGGCCGGTCTGGTCCGTATGTACTTCGTACGTTTGGCCGCTCACATCGGCCAAAATGACCCAACCGGGCGTGATGACCTGCGCGCACAGTTCATCCGGCCCGCCCAGACCCAGGCAGGAATCGGAGAACTCCGCAGCCTCGACTGAGACCACTTGAACGTCGCCCAGGGCCACGCCCAACTCGGCCGCCAGGAACTCCTGGGCCGCGCCCACCGCCGGGTCAGACGCCCCATCACCCACCGGCAGCGTGGAGGCCACGCGCACCTGCTCGCCAGTCTGGTCTGTGTGAACTTCATAGGTCTCGCCGTTTACGTCGAGCAAAACCAGCCAACCGGGCGTGATGGCCTGGAGACAGCTCTCGGCCGGCCCGCCCAAGCCCAGGCAGGAATCGCTGAATTCGACTTCCGCGATCTCCGTCACTTCGATCTCCTCTTCAGCCACGCCCAATTGCTGGGCGAGGAAGGCAACCGCTGCGGCGGAAATAGCACTGGACGCGTCTTCCCCGGCCGGCGTCTCCAGCGCGGGCGGATCCGTCGCCTCGGGCAGCGCGGTGCCGGATTCAGGCACGTCAACGGTAGGACCGCAAGCCACCAACAGGGCCATCAAGAACACAAGCATCGCCAATATCGGCTTAGTATGTGACATTGTTCTTACTCCTTTTATCCATATTGATAACAACTACTACCTAACCGGATGGTTGTTCCGGCAGGCGCATACCATCTATTAACGCTCACAAAGCCCAAAAAGTTCCGCCGCTTTCACAAGACGTTCAGTGTCTCCCCTCGCGATTGCCCAAATCTCGGTTCCCGGTGAGTTTTTACCCGCCTTTCGCGCCATTTTTCTACCCTGTCCCTGGGGACAGTGCCTGGTCGGTGAGACTGTCCTTTTTTTGTCCTTTGGGACATTGTGGTTGGTTTTGTTTCCTACTATTGTGTTCCTATGAGTGTTCATTTGAACAGAGACAAGGGGATGCTCGATTTGGCTGGGACCACAATCTGGAAGACCTGCATCTTGTCCACAAGCTGTAATGGTCACGATGACCCTCTTTGTTTCTTCTCGTCTATGACCACCCGGACTTCCCACACACTCTCTTGATAGCAAAGGAGGTACCCCATGTTCATTCGATACTTTAACCACAGGCAATTCGTCCAGCCACACCCTTCGCGTGCGCGCGTCTTTATGTTGGCAAGAGCTGCGCTCGTGTTGGCAGGGGTCTTGGCGCTCTCGCTGATACTCGC
>JAACJX010000613.1 GCA_014237545.1 Ardenticatenia bacterium
ATGGTTCTCTTCGGGCACGTCCAGATTGGGTTGCTCGAATAGAAATGGCATCCCCAGCACTCCTTCCCAAAAATCGATTGAAGTCTGCTTGTCCGCGCCGATAAGGGTGATGTGATGGACACCCTGCGTTTGAAGTTTTCGCATACGATCCTCCCTGCAAGTAAGATGAGGGAGATTATAGGCAAAAAAGCGGCCGGCGTCGTATCAGCCCATGACCGGCTAATCGAGACTTGCGGAAGTCGCCGGCGGGCAACGAGGTACGGGGTATTGGAATCGCGGCGCGACTTCGTTACAATGGTGCTCATGCAGGCAGTATGGAGGAATCAAAGACGACCAGCCTGATAGATCGCTACTCCCTCTTCGGGCGCGTATTCTCCGAAAGCCCCGTCGGCATGGGCCTGCTCTCNGCCGCCGATGGCGTCTACATTGACGCCAACGACACNNTGGCCGACCTCCTCGGCTACACCCGCGACGAATTGCGCGGCCAGCCGTTCACCTCTGTCGGGACCGATCTGGAGCTGGACATGGCCATGATGCTCCACGCCCTGCGCGAAAATCGGCAGCTGGCNGATATTCCCATCTCCATCACTCGCCGCGATGGCCAGCAGCGCTTCTGCGTCTTGTCTCTGCATCTGGAAGCGATAGAGGGGCACGAGTACTTCTTTCTCATCGTTCAGGATATCACGCCCCATGAGGCGGCGCGCCTCCAGCTGGAACATCTCGAGAACCGCTTTCGCCTGTTCTATGAGAGTGTTCCCCTGCCGCTGCTGGTTATCGATCAGGAATCCGGCCGGATCATGGACGTGAACCCGGCGGCGACGNCCCTCTATGGCTATCGCCGCGACGAATTTCTGCGCCTGACGCTGGCCGATCTGCTGCCGGCCGGCTTTTTTGCGGCCGCGCCGCTGAACGCGCTTGATGGGGGCCAGGCAACACTCACCTGCCACCGGCTGAAGGATGGTCGCATGATCGACGCGCTGGTATCCAGCTACTCGTTCATGCTCGACGAGCAACCGGTCACCTTGTCGATTATCCAGGACGTCACCGAACAGCGCGCGGTTCAGGCCGCGCTGGAAGCCAGCGAGGAGCGCCTGCGCCTCATCGCCGANATGACGGCCGACGCCATCTGGGACCGCGACTTGAACACCAATCAAGTNACCTGGAGCGCCGGGCTACAGACCCAGTTCGGCTATGAACCGGCCCAGGTCAGCACATCCGAGAGCTGGCGTGAACTGGTACACCCGGACGACCGCGCGGCCGTCGTGGCTTCCATCGACGNGGCGCTTGAGTCCGATGCCAGTTATTGGACGAGCGAATACCGGTTCCGGCGGGCGGATGGCAACTACGCCGCCGTGCTGGACAACGCCCACATCGTTCGCGACGANACCGGCCGCCCCACGCGCTTTATCGGCAGTATGGTCGATATCACCGAGCAACTCAAGCTGGCCGACGTGGCCACTAACGCCGCCCTGGAGGAGAGGCAGCGTCTGGCCCATACCCTGCACGATTCGGTTAGCCAGTCGCTCTATACCATCAGCCTCCTGGCCGAGGCCGCCCGCCGCCGCGCGCTGGCCGGCGAGCAAGAGATCGTCACCGAGTACGTCGGTCGCCTGGGCGAGCTGACCGTTCAGACACTGCGGCAGATGCGGCTGCTGCTCTACGATTTGCGCCCCGGCGTGCTGGAGCAGGAAGGCTTATCCGGGGCGCTGCGCCACCGTCTGGAGGCGGTCGAACACCGCGCCGGCATCCGCGCCCGCCTGATTGATCACACGCTGGCGCCGATCCCTCCGCGCTTGCAGCGCGAGATATTCTGGATCGCCCAGGAAGCGCTCAACAACTCGCTCCGCCATGCCTCGGCCACAACCGTCACCGTGACCCTCTCATCCAAGGGCGAAGACATCGTCCTCGAGGTGGAGGACAACGGCCAGGGGTTCGACCCGGCACAGCTGGAGGCGGGCGGCGGCCTGACGGCCATCCGCCGCCGGGTGGGCGATCTGCATGGCGAGATGTCTGTCTGTTCTCGCGCCGATAAAGGCACTGTCCTGAGCGTACGGGTCCCGGTTTGACCTGTTTGACCGATTTATTTTTCTGGAAACATTCGGATTGGCGCGTGCGGCATTGATCAGTATAATGTCGCCCGCTTTACCGGCAACAGCAACGAGGAATCCCTCGCCATACGCCCC
>JAACJX010000035.1 GCA_014237545.1 Ardenticatenia bacterium
CACCGTGCCCGACGGCACGCCTTTCGTCGCCGGAACGGATTTCCACAAGCAGTGGGCCGTGCGCAATACCGGCGCCCGCCACTGGGGGAGCGGCTTCCGCCTGGTCTTTGTGCAGGGAGATGTGCAGATGGCGCGCGGCGTNTCGGCCCATATGGTGCCGGAGGCGCGGCCGGGCGACGAGGTGATCCTGTCCGTGCCCATGAGCGCCCCGCCGGTCCGCGACGGCCGGGCGACNGTCTACTCCAGCCTGTGGCGGTTGCAGGACGACCACGGCGCGTTCTTCGGCGACCCGGTCTGGGCCAAGATCACCAGCACGCCGGCGGTGCCGGTCGTCGATGGCCAGCCGCTGCTGCGGGCGACAACGGCCCTGGACCGGCTGCTCAACGATCCGTCGNCCTGGTATTCGCAACTGGACGGCCGCTGGTCAGGCGTGAACGTCGGCCATGGGGCGCAGCGGATTGAGGCCTGGGGCTGCCTGATGACGTGCATGGCGATGGCGCTGACAGCCTATGGCAGCCGCTTTGATCCAATTCAGTTGAACGATCGGCTGAAGCTGGAGGGCGACAACGGATTTATCGGCTCCAACGTGCAGTTCATCGCCCCGACGTTCGTCCTGTCCGGACTGCGACAGGGCAAGAACCTGCGGTCGTTCGAAGATAGCAGTATCCCATTCAGCGAGTGGACCGGTGAAGACCCGCTCGGCCGCATCGACACTGCGCTGGCGTTGGGCCAAATCGTGCTGGCGCAAGTGGACACGAAGCCCAATGACGGTCTGTTCAATTCCAACATCGAGCAACATTGGGTCATCATCGTGCGGCGCACGCCGGCCGGGGACGACTATCTGATCCTCGACCCCGTTGTGCCGGCCGATCAGGTGCGCGACCAGCCGCGGTCGCTGATGGTCAAATACGGCAATCGCGTCGCCGGTCAATCGAACGACATCAATTTACGCAATGCCATCAAGTCCACGATCGTGTATTCAATGTAGAATCGTTTCTCTGGCGGAAAAAAGATTCACACCACAAATGCCGGCTAATGCCCTGGGGCGTCAACCCGGCGGCCGGAGGACAGNGGTCGGCGACCCACAACGGCTTTGACACCACCCTCCCGCCATGCTATACTTGCTCGACGTTCCCTCGCAGGTTTGCCCGGAGGGATGGCAGAGTGGACGATTGCAGCGGTCTTGAAAACCGCAGTGGGCGCAAGCTCACCGGGGGTTCGAATCCCTCTCCCTCCGCCTCATTGACAATCGAGTGCGATACGGCTTGACCCATCACATGGGGAGGTGCCAGAGAGGTCGATTGGGGCCGCCTGCTAAGCGGTTACCGGGCTAAAACTCGGTCATGGGTTCGAATCCCATCCTCCCCGCTCATTCAATTGNATTNCATGAGNNAGCCATCGNTTAGGNTTGTCAGCGGCGGGCAATTCTGCTACTCTTACTATAGTCGGTCTATGCGCCCTTAGCTCAGTGGATCAGAGCGTCTGGCTACGAACCAGAAGGCCGGGNGTTCGAATCNCTCAGGGCGTACTAAAGGCAAGGCGGCGCTAACCGGCGCCGTCTTTTTTGTTTAGGCATCCAAGGGACCATGATCACACCAGCCGGCAAAGAGTGCCGCTTCTACTACCAGGACTACTTTCGCGGCCGATCGGAGCAGGAGTGCCGCCTCATCAAGGCCAACCCCCGCTCGCCCAAGTGGCAGCCCAAGGATTGCGCCACCTGCCCCGTGCCGGACATCCTGAGAGCCAACAGCAACCCCAATCTCATCCTGGAAGCGACGGTCAAGCCNGGCTTTTTGGGCATCAATCGCCACGTGTCGGTTTATGCCTTCTGCAGCCTGCACCTNATTGACGTCGAGAAACCGGAGGCGGGNTGTCCCAAGTGCGCCGCCGAACGNCCNGGCTTGCGGGAGTTGTTCGATAATNTGGAGTAAACGGGCGAGCCACCCATTCAAATAGAACGTTATGATCCAATCGCTTCTTCTTGACCTCGATGATACCCTTTTGGGCAACGAGGTTGACGTATTCATGCAAGGTTATTTCAGCTTGCTCAGCGAGTACGCCGGGCATNTCTTCGATTCCTCGACCTTTTTGCCCCAACTNATGCAGTCCACGCGGGCGATGATCCAGAACACAGACCCCAAATACACCAATGACCAGGTCTTCTGGCAATCGTTTGAGAAGCTTACCGGGGGCAAGCGGGATGAACTGGAGCCATTCTTCCAGGTCTTCTACGAAAAGGAGTTTGCCCGTCTGCGGCCGGCGACGCAGCGCAGACCCGCCGCAGCGGCCATCGTTCGCGCGGCGCGGGAGCAAGGCCTGTCNGNCGTCGTCGCCACCAACCCGCTCTTCCCGCGCATCGCCATCGAGCAGCGGCTGGAGTGGGCCGGCATCCCCGTCGGCGAGTACGATTTCGCCCTGGTGACGTCCTACGAAAACATGCACGCCGCCAAGCCGCAGCCGGCCTACTATCGCGAGATCCTGGCCGCGGTCGGCGCGGAGCCGGCCCAGGCGCTCATGGTCGGCGATGATTGGAAGAACGACATCCTCCCCGCGGCCGCGGTCGGCCTCCACACCTTCTGGATTGCGCCTGAGGAGGCCACGGCCGACGATCCCGCGCTTATCAGCGGGCGCGGGTCGCTCGACGACCTGGCCGAGCGCGTGGCCGGCGGCTGGCTGGAGCAACTCGGCGCGCCGGCCTGAGCCGCGGCACTGGTCATCCCATGCAAAACCCACCCCCCGTTCCTGACCTGCTCGGCGAATTACAATCCTTTCGCNACTATGCCGCGCTCGTGCTGGCCGACGACCGGCGCGATTGGTTCTATCGCTCGGCAGAATCCGAGTGGTCGCTGACCGAGATTGCCTGCCACCTGCGGGATGTGGAACGGGAAGTGCACCAGTCGCGGGTGCGGGCCTTGTTGCTGGAGGAAGGCGCGTTCCTGCCCGGGGTAGACGCTGACCAGTGGNCGATCCCGCGCAACTACCGCGCCCAGGTCGGCCGCGTGGCCCTGGCCGGGTTTCTATCCGCTCGCGCCGAGACGATCGCGCTGCTGTCCCCTCTGCCGCCGGAGCTATGGGCGCGCCAGGGCAACCACACCTTCTTCGGCCCCACCTCGCTGCAAGAGCTTGTCTATCTGGCCGTGCAGCACGACCGCATCCACGCTCGCCAGATCGAGGCGCTGCAACGGGCGAGTAACGGCCAGGGTGAGTGACGCCGCCGGCGCGGCGAGCGGTCACAATTCGGTGATCGATTGGCGCAAGACGACAATTGCCCGNGAGCTGGCGTCGTCCTGGAAGTGGGCGTGGTGGCGCTTGCGGTAGGCCAGCTCGCTGAGCTTGTGGTATCGCCGGCCGGCCTGCCGGTAGGGCCNATATCCCTNCCGGAAAAGNAGCCCCACGCGCNGGCGGCCGCGNCGCGCGGCCGAGCTGATCGTNTCGTACTCCTCAACCGACAACGTCCCCAGATCTACCTCTTCGGCCAGGTAATGGCGCATCCAGCGCCGTTCCTGATAGAGCGANAGGACGATGATGGCCAACGTNAGNAGGACGCCGCCCCANCCAAANGTCAGCCCGGTCAGAAACCCGCCNACCGAGCCGGAGAACATGGCGACNTTGTGAACGGCGTGCAGGGCNATGGCCGTNAAGAGGCCCAGCAANGGCGNGGCCAGCCGNACGGCCCAGCTGCGGCTCATTTGCGCCAGGGCGATGCCCAACCCGGTCAGCGAGGAGTACAGCGCGTGGTTGAGGCCAAAGACAACGCCGCGCACCAGTACCAATTCGTTCCAGCCAGACGCCCCGCTCTCGCTGAAGTAAGTGGTGTAGTAGAGGACGTTCTCGACCATGGCAAAGCCCATGCCGACCATCGCCCCATAGATGATGCCGTCCAGCGGGCTATCCAGTTCGTGGCGCTGGACGACCAGAATAAGTAACAGGGCCAGCCCCTTCACGACTTCTTCGACCACTGGCGCGATGGCTCCACCGGCGGCCAGTTCGGCCGATCTCTCCGAAAACAGCGCGTAGAAGGGCAAGCTGAACAGTGTGTTAAAGATCAATGCGAGGATGGCCGCGGGGATCGCGCCCCACACAAACGCGGCCGACAGCAGCCACAATGGCTCCTTTTCATAATGATCAACCCAATAGATCAGCCCGATATTAAACTGAACCGGCAGCAC
>JAACJX010000037.1 GCA_014237545.1 Ardenticatenia bacterium
TTCCTCGACTTGATCCAGGAAGGCAACGTCGGCCTCATGAAGGCGGTCGAGAAGTATGACTATCGCCGCGGCAACCGCTTCAGCACCTATGCGACGTGGTGGATCCGCCAGGCAGTGACCCGCGCGCTGGCCAACCACGGCCGCACCATCCGCATCCCGGCCCACCTGGGTGGTCGGATTAGCAAGCTCTATCAGGTGGCCCAGGAACTGGAGCAGGAATACGGCCGCCAGCCGACNGCNGAAGAGATCGCCGAGAANATGGAGTTGCCAGCCGACCGCGTGCGCTGGATGCTGCGCACCAGCCGCCAGCCGGTGCACCTGGAGCGGCCGGTGGGCGACGAGTCCGACGCCGAACTGGGCGACTTCATCGAGGACATCGAAGCGCCGGCCCCGGCCGAGTCCGTGGCCCAGACGATGTTGACCGAGGAGATCGGCGACATCCTGGACCAGTTGACGCCGCGCGAGGCGCGCATCCTGCGGTTGCGNTATGGCCTGCAGGACGGCGAGTCGCGCACGCTGAAAGAGGTNGGCGAGATGTTCGGCCTGTCCCGCGAGCGCATCCGCCAGCTGGAGAAGGAAGCATTGCGCAAGCTGCGCCATCCGAACTTCGCCGGGCATCTTCGCCAGTATTTGAACTAGGCTTTTCGCCGCCGACTATCGACACCCTCTCGCCACCGCGGGAGGGTGTTTTTATTTCCGGATCGCTTGTTTACGCGATGTTCACCGTGGTTTCACAAGCCATTTATCCTGTTTTTCGCCGGATGTGGTAAGTTGTAGGCGTGGAGCGGGCCGCGCACGCGTTGCCCGTTGCCCCATTCGCCGGCCCGACGGGCGGCGGATGGCGACCGAGGGGATAGGTCCGGACTATGACGCAAATGAAGTCTGAACAAATCGTGATCGAGCCGGTACGCGGCTGGCAGGTAATCAACTGGCGGGAGTTGCGCGATTACCGCGACCTCTTCCGCTTCCTGGTCGACCGCGACATCAAGGTGCTCTACAAACAGACCGTGCTGGGCTTCGGCTGGGCCATTTTGCGGCCGGTGCTGAGCATGGTCATCTTCACCGTCATTTTCGGCAACCTGGCGCAGGTGGATAGCGACGGCGTGCCATACGCCATCTTTAGCTACGTGGCCCTCGTGCCGTGGCTCTACTTTTCCACGGCGCTCACGTCGTCGGCGCTGAGCCTGGTCAATAACACCGAGATGCTGACCAAGATCTACTTTCCGCGACTGACGTTCCCGATGACGCCGGTTTTCTCCAAGCTGGTCGATTTCGCCATTTCGTTCGTCATCGTGTTNGTGCTGATGGCCTGGTTCCGCATCATGCCCACGGCGNGGATCGTCTACCTGCCGCTGCTCATCCTGCTGATGATGCTGACGGCGGCCGGCATGGGGTTGTGGTTCGCGGCCATGTCGGTGCAGTATCGCGACGTGAAGCACGCCATGCCGTTCCTGACCCAGATTTTGATGTACGCCGCGCCGGTCGTATGGTCCGGCACGCTTATTGCCGAGCGGTTCGGCGAGGTGGGCCGCATCCTCTTCGGCCTCTACCCGATAGTCGGCGTCATCGAGGGCTTCCGGTCGGCGCTGCTGGACACNGGGCCGATGCCGTGGGACATGATCGCCGTCGGGACGGCCTCGGCGCTGGTCATTTTCGTCAGCGGCCTGTTCTATTTCCGGCGCATGGAGGCCACGTTCGCGGACGTGGCCTAAAAGCAGATAATATTGGNAAACATGGGTAGCAACGGACAAGCNACGGAAAAGGCCATCATCGTTGAAGGCGTCGGCAAGCAGTATCACATCGGCCTGAAAGAAGACCGGCACGATACCTTGCTGAAGTCGGCCGGCGCGTGGCTGGCGGCGCCGCTGAATAACTACCGCCGCNTGCGCCGCCTGAGCGCCGTGGATGACGCGGAGGCCGAGGACGTCATCTGGGCCTTGCGCGACGTGTCATTCAGCGTCGATCGCGGCGAGGTGGTCGGCATCATCGGCCGCAACGGCGCGGGCAAGAGCACCCTGCTCAAGATCCTGTCGCGCATCACGCCCCCGGCCGAGGGCCGNGTNATCCTCAACGGCCGTGTCTCCAGCTTGCTGGAGGTCGGCACCGGCTTCCACCCGGAGCTGACCGGCCGCGAGAACGTCTATCTGAACGGTACTATCCTGGGCATGCGCAAGGCCGAGGTGGACCAGGCTTTCGACGAGATCGTGTCCTTCGCCGAGGTCGAGAAGTTCATCGACACGCCGGTGAAGCGCTACTCCAGCGGCATGCGCATGCGGNTNGCCTTCGCCGTGTCGGCCCACCTGCAATCGGAGATCTTGCTGGTCGACGAGGTGCTGGCCGTCGGCGACGCGGCCTTCCAGGAGAAGTGCCTGAACAAGATGGAGGGCGTGACNAAAGTCGGCCGGACGGTGCTGTTGGTCAGCCACAACATGCANGTCGTCCAGCGGCTGTGCCGCCGCGCCCTGCTGCTNCAGAAAGGGCGGCTNGTGGCCGANGGGCCGCCGGCGGCGATCGTCGGCCGCTACCTGAGCGACGCGCTGGCCGCGTCGACGCTGGAGCCGGTCGAGTTGGGGCGGCAGGTGCGCATGAACCGCCTGACCGTGACCCAAGACGGCGCGCCNGCCGGCGAATTTCTGGACAGCGAGCGGCCGTTTGAGGTTCATGTCCATTACGACATCCTGGAGCCGGTGCGCAACCTGCTGCTGGGCTTCAACGTTGTCGCCGGGGACGGCATTGCCCTGTTTCGCACCTACGATATGCTCTCTTACGGCCTGGGCGAGCGCGCCCCCGGCGGCTATGAATCGGTCTTCCAGCTTCCCGGCCAGATTCTACCCGCCGGGCATTATTTCTTCGAGGTCGTTGTCGGCATCCACCGGCTGCGCTGGCTGAGCAAGGGGGATATCCGGCTGCGGCTGAACCTGGGCGGCACGCGGGAAACGGACGTCGATTTTCCCGGCGTAGTGTCGCCGGTGGGCACCTGGGCCGTCTACCACAACGGGGACCGCGAGCATTGATCATGGCTCACTTCTACTGGCTTTCACACCGCCGCACCGTCGCCGATGGCCGCATGCGCTGGCACGCCGAGCAAGCCGACGAGGCTTTCTGGGCCGATTACTGGCGCGAGCGCGGGACGCCGGACTACTTCCGGAAAGCGGCCGCGGCCGATCTTTCATCGGACGAGATGGGGCGGGTACTGCTGGCCGAAATGCCTCTGAGCGGCTGCCACCTGGAAGCGGGCTGTGGCGCGGGGTACTGGGTGGCGGCGCTGCGGGCTGCCGGGCGCGACGTGGAAGGCATCGAGTACGCCCGCGACCTGGTCGAACTGGTCAACGCCGTCTGCCCCGACCTGCCGGTGCGCTATGGCGACGCGCTGGCCATCGACTGCCCCGATAACACGTACGCGTCTTACCTGTCTTTCGGCGTGGTGGAGCACCGGTCGGCCGGCCCCGAGCCGTTCCTGGCCGAGGCCTACCGCGNGCTGGTTCCCGGCGGCAAGCTGNTCATCACCGTNCCCTACCTGGGGCCNGTGCGCCGGCTGCGCGCCCGGCTCGGCCGCTACGAAGCGGCCCCGCCCGCGCCGCCCTTCTTCCAATACGGCTTTCGCGCCGAGGAATTTGCCGGTCTGGTGGCCNGGGCGGGGTTCGCCGTCGAGTCGACCCGGCCGTTGTTCTTCCACCGCATGCTGCTGGAAGAAAACGCCGCCTACCGCTGGCTCTACGATCGGCGCTACGGGACGGTGTGGCGACGCGCCCTGTCCGGTTTATTCGACGGCCGNGACGGCCACATGCTCATGGTGATTGCCCGCAAGCCGGCNGGCTGANCGGCGAGGAGCGAACGAAGGCAACATGTGCGGCATTTGCGGCGAACTGCGATTTCAAGACGGCCCGCCCCGCGACGAGGCGACCATCGCGCACCTCAGCGGCCTGATGGCCCGTCGCGGCCCCGACGACGCCGGGCTGTGGCGCGACGAGGGCCACGCGTGGCTGGCCTTTCGCCGCCTGGCCATTCTGGACCTGTCGCCCGGCGGCCACCAGCCGATGCAATCGCCCAACGGCCGCCATGCCCTTGTCTTCAATGGCGAAATCTACAATTATGTCGAGTTGCGGGGGCAACTTGAGCGACTGGGCGCGCGGTTCCGCTCCACCGGCGACACTGAGGTGGTGTTGCAGGCGCTGGCCCATTGGGGCGCGGCGGCGCTGGATCGCTTCAACGGCATGTTCGCCCTGGCTTTCTACGACCGGCAGGANCGCGANNTGCTGCTGGCCNGCGACCACGCCGGCATCAAGCCGCTNTACTANCTGCTGGACGAGCGCGGCCTCTTCTTCGCCTCGCAGTATGACCAGATCATGGCCCACCCGTGGCGCGCCGGCCGGCCGGTNTCGGCCGANGGGCTGGCTCTCTACCTGCGCCTGGGCTACATNCCCGCGCCCTATGCCATCCTNGAAGGCACCCACATGCTCGAGGCCGGCTCGTGGCTGCGCGTTTCCGGCGAGGGGCGGGTNAGCCGCGGNACGTANTATGCTTTTCCGGGCCGCGTCGCCCCGGACCTCAGCGGGCCAGAAGCCTATGAGGCCGTGGACGCGGCCGTGGGCGATGCCGTGCGCCGCCAGATGGTCAGCGACGTGCCGCTGGGGGCGTTCCTGTCCGGCGGCATCGACTCNCCGCTGGTGGTGGCCAAGATGCGGGCGGCGGCCGGNCGGCCGGTGCGNGCCTATACCATCGGCAGCCCCGGCAGCGANCTGGANGAATCGGCCGACGCGGCCGCGTATGCCCGGCAATTGGGCGTGGAGCANGTGCTGGAGCAGTTCGCGCCCGACGACGCCCTCGGCTGGCTCGATGACGTNGTGGCCGCCTGTGGCGAGCCGTTCGCCGACTACTCCATCTTCCCCACGCTGCTCGTCTCCCATCTGGCGCGGCGCGACATGACNGTGATGCTGTCNGGCGACGGCGGCGACGAGCTTTTCTGGGGCTATCCGGAGCGATTCGGCTCGGTGCTGGCCGCCGCGCCTGATTTTCGCCGATCCCATCTGGCGCGCAGCGCCCGCTGGGCGGCGCGGCGCTATGGCGGGTGGGGCGACGGCCACGAGAATTTACGCTGGCCGACGATCGGCCGCTGGTATCGCCAGAAGCACACGCGNATNGCCGAGCCGGCGCTGGCCGATCTGTTCGCCGCGCCCCCGCCCTGGCCCACCTCATTCGCCCTGTTCGACTATGANGGATGGGACAGGGATGAGACGGCNGGCTGGCTGCGCTGGAATGAGTTCACCGGCCATCTGGCGATGGTGCTGCTGAAAGTNGATCGCGCCAGCATGCGCCACTCGCTGGAAGNGCGCGTGCCGCTGCTGGACCGCGANGTGATCGCCACGGCGGCGCGAGTGGATTGGCGGTCGTGCCTNGATCTGGAGACGACGACNGGCAAGCGGCCGCTGCGCTGGGCGCTGGCCCGCCACGTGACTCATCAGACGCAGGCCAAGCGGGGCTTCGCTATTCCGATGGATGCCTGGTTGCGCGGGCCGCTGCGCGACGTGTATCGCGAAAAGGTGGCCTCCCGTTCGGAGTTGCTGGGGCTGGAGATCGATGGCGCGGCGGCGGAGCGTATGCTGGTCGAGCATGTGAGCGGCGGCGTCGATCTAAGCCGCAGTCTGTGGACACTGTTGAGTCTGGCATTGTGGCAGGAGCGGCATTTCCAGCCGGCCGCCCCCGCGCCAGAGCGCGAAACATCTGAAGTTGAACTCATTGGAGCATCTACATGAGCAAAGGCGACTCTCCGNCGGTAGACAAAGAGTGGCGCGAAGTGGCCCGGTCGATCAATCGCGTGCTGCGGCCGACGACGCGGGTGACCCTGTGCGACACGCCCTATACCCTGCGGGCCGAGGCNCGGCCGAGCGGCAGCGATCGCGATTACGCCGTGTTGCGCCAGCTGGCCCGCGGCAAGCGGTGCATCCTGGACGTCGGCGCGAACGTCGGCCTGACCTCGCTGGTGATGGGCAAGGGGGAGATGGCCGGCGATGGCCACATCTTCGCCTTCGAGGCCTCGGAAGCGGCCTGTCACCTGATACGCGACAACGCCGCGCTCAATGGCCTTTCGTCGCGCATCACCGTCGTCAACGCCCTTGTCGCCGAGCGCTCCGGGCTGGCCATCGATTTCTATGGCGACGCGGCCTCCGGCAGCGCGTCGATCATCCCCGGTTATCTGGCCCACCACCAGCCGCTGCGCAAGACGACGCTGGCGCTGGATGACTTCGTGCGCGATGCGGGGATAACGCCCGATTTGATCAAGATCGACGTGGAAGGGGCCGAACTGCGCGTCATCGCCGGCCTAACGGAGACGTTGCGCGCGGCGCGGCCGCTGGCCTTCATCGAACTGCACAGTTGGGGCGACCTGGCCGTCAGCGACACGGCCGGTACCTTGATGAAACAACTCGATCCTCTGGGCTATTGCCTGGTCTATTTGCGAACGAAGGAGATCCTCAGCGATCCGGCGGTGCTGGCCGGGCGTGGGCGCTGCCACGTAGTGGCCTGCCCGGCCGATTCCCCGTTTCTGGCCGAACTGGCTCAACTGGACACAACGGGACTTTAGATTTAGAGCGGCCACAGGAAGAAGCGAGACGCGATGACCCGCAGCGAGCACACCCTACTGGAAAAAGCGCAGCCCGACCAGGAGTTGCGCTCACCCGCCCGGCCTATGTTCACGGTTGGGCGTCTGGTGGCGGCGGCCGTGTTGCTGGCATTGCTGGCGCTCGCCCTGCGCGTGGCCTCGTTGCGACAGGATATCGACGATGAGCTGGTGGATGCTCGGTTGCTGAAAGCGGTCATGCGAGACGCGGCCGGCGCGCCGGTCTCGACGGTGGACGCGTCCAAACTGCTTGCCGGGCAGGCGACCCTGTCCCCCTTCCAGGCGCGGGCCATGAACCGGATCGCGCAACACGCCGGCCAGTGGGCAACGGCCGAAGCGTGGCTGGTTCAGGCTTTCGGCGACGCTGATTCCGACTATCTGGCGCAGTTCGAGCTTTGCCTGCTCTATTGGAATCAGGGGCAGCGGGATCATGCCCGCGAGTCCTGCCGCGATACCAAAGCCTCGGCTTTGTACTGGCTCAACAAGGGTTATGTGGCTGACCAAAACGGCGAGCGGGCCGAGGCCCNGGCGTTGTTCCAGATGGCCAGCGCCGTGGATCCGGACAGGGTCGCCGCGTGGCACCAGCTCGGTCATGCCTTGTNCGCGGCCGGTCGTTACGAAGAAGCGATCCTGGCCTATGAGCGCGTGATGGCTCTTGCCCCGACGCCGCCGGCCGACGTCTTTCAATCNCTGGGCCAGGCCTATCTGGCCGTCGGCAACCTGACAATGGCCCGCGACGTGCTCGACCGGGGCCTCATGCTCTATCCGATGGAACGCGTCTTCTATTTGGCGATGGCCGAATCCTATCGCCAGGAAAAAGACCTGAATACGGCCGAGAGCTGGTACGTGCGCATGCTCCAACGCTGGCCATATGATGCATCCGTGTGGGCCAAACGGGCCGACACGGCCGTCGCTGCCGGCCGCCTGCGGGAGGCCGAAGCGTATTACCAGGAAGCGGTCGCGATCCAGCCCGACGATATCGGTTACTGGACGAGCCTGGCCGCGGTGGCCGTGGCCCGCGGTAATAAGCCGCTAGCCCGCGACGCATATCAAAAAGCAACGGCCTTGCGCCCCGATGACGCGGCCCTCTGGCTCCAGGCCGGCCGCTACTATGCCGATGTCGGGTGGGCCACGGACGCGCGCGCGGCGTTCGAGCGCGCGCTCGAGCTCGAGCCTGGCAATAGCGAAGCCCTAACACGGCTGGCAGCAATGGACGGCCGCTAGGCCATACGTACGAGTGACCTGGATGATCGATTACCCGGCCCAGACCCTTGCGGCGAANAAAGACGGCNCGGCGACATCGCTGATTGGCGATTGGCTGCTGACCTTCGGGGTGGAAGCGCCGGCCGGCCCCACTCGCCTGCCGGAGGGAACCTGGGCGACAGAGCGACAGGGTCGCGCGTGGCGGCTGTGGCGCACGCTGCCCGGCGAGGGGTGGCGCGGCGCGCCCCTGATGACCTCGGTCACGACCGACTGGTCAATCTGGCTAATCGGTGAATTGTATGGTACGGCCGAACCGGCCGCGGCGGCCCGCGACGTAGTAGAAGGACGGGCGAGCGCGGCCAGCCTGAACGGCCATTTTCTCTTGCTGGCCTGGCATGCGCCGGTCGATGAGTGGCACATCTGGACCAACCGCCATGCTACACTCCACGCTTATCTGGCGTCGGACGGAGCGCGAACGGCAGTGGGCGCCTTCATGCCTTCTGTGGCGGCAACTGCCGGCCGCGACGAACTGGATTGGGAAGGGCTGACCAGCTTCTTCGGCTTCGGTTTTTTCGCCGGCGACCGGACGCACTTGCAGGGGGTGCGCATTTTGCGCCCGGCGACCCACTACCGTTTCGATGGCCGCGGCTGCCCCCTGGGCGAGGAGCGCTACTGGCACTGGTGGCACGCGCCGGACGAGAGTCGATCCTACGATGAGACAGTCGAAGCCTTTGCCGGGCTGTTCGGCGTGGTCATGCGCAACCTGATCGCGAGCGGCCGTATCGCCATTCCCATCTCCGGCGGGCTGGACTCGCGCTCCACGGTGGCCATCATTGGCGACCAGCCAGGACAGGTTGCCCCCGACAACGAGATTTTATGGGCCTATTCCTATGGCTATGGCGCTGACTCTGTCGAGACGCGCATCGCCGGCCAGATCGCCGGCCGGCGCGGCTTGCGCTTCGATGCCTTCACCATCGCTCCCTACTTGTTCGACCGGCTGGCGCAGGTAACCGGCAGCGTCGAGGGGTTCCAGGATGTCACGCAAGCCCGGCAAGCATTCATCGGGCGCGAACTGCGCGCCAATGCCGGCGCCGTCATCGCCGCCCACTGGGGCGACGTGTACCTCGACGACATGGGCCTGTCCGCGGCCCCACCCGGCTCGCTGTTCCGCGCGGCGATTCTGGAGCATGCTGAGCACAAGTTGAGCAAGCCCGGCGGTTGGCTCATCGACACGATATGCCGGCCGCAGTTGGGCGGTGTTGACCCGGCGGGAGTGCTCCGCGCTTTCGTGACCGACGGTATGGCCGGCCTCGAAAATATCGAGGACGCTGATTTTCGCGTCAAGGCATTTAAAACGGAACTATGGTCGGCGCGCTGGACGACGGCCAGCCTGCGCATGTATCAGGCCGCCGCCTGGCCGCGCCTGCCGTTCTACGATACACGACTGGCGGACTTCTTCGCCACCGTGCCGACGGAATTTGTGGCCGGCCGCCGCTTGCAGATCGACTATCTCAAGCGATACGCCCCGGATTTGGCCGCCGTGCCGTGGCAGGTGACCGGCTCGAGCCTGTTCAAAGCTGGCCGGCCCGACCCGCTGGCGGTCGTGCGCCGCGGGGTCAACAAGGGTCTACGCGTTCTCAGCGGCCGGCAGGTGATCGAGCGCAACTGGGAAGTCCAATTCCTGAACGAAGCGGGTCGTCGCGGGTTAGACCAGTGGCTGCTGCGTCCGGGCCTGCGGCTGCACGAGTTTGTCGAGCCGCGACAGGTCGAAGCGCTGCTCTCGGCTTTCTATGCCGCGCCGCTGGCCGCCAAGCGCGGCTACACCGTTTCCATGCTGCTCACCTTTTCCGCCTGGCTGGAGATGTTCGGCGGGGGAGGCGCGACCTCACCGTGACAGCCTCAACGACCATTCNCCTGCGCGTCCTCGTGCCCGGCCTGAAATGGCCGCCGGAGACGTTTCTGGCCCGGTTGTTCCGCGGGCTGGCCGAGCGCGGCGTCCACCTGACGCTNGTCGCGCCGGAGACGCCCGCCGCCGCCTGGCAGGACGTCACCAATATCGAGGTGCTGGTCGCGTCCGGCTGGCGCGGTCCGGTCCCGTTGCGGCTGGCGCGNCTCGGCGGCCGGCTGGGCGGCGCGGCCNTCCGTTCGCCGCGCCANACGCGGCANCTGATCGGGTCGGTTCGAGCCGTCGAGGGGCNTGAGCGCNCGATTGAGCAGCTCTATTACTGGTTGCCGCTGGCCGGACGGGCATGGGACGTGGTTTATTTTCCGTGGAATTCGGCGGCCATCGCCTACCGGCCGTTGATGGACATGGGGCCGGCGGTCATTAGTTGCCGCGGGGCGCAAATCAACGTCGCCCCATTGAACCCGCAGCGCGCACCATTGCGGCGCGGCTTGCGCGAGACGTTCGCGCGGGCCTCGGCCGTCCATTGCGTGTCGGCGGCCATTCAGCAAGAAGCGATCCAGTACGGACTAGACATAACGAAATCGACGGTCATCCGCCCGGCCATTGATCCCGCGGCATTCCGCCCGCGACACGGCGGCCCGCGCCCGACCGGCGCGCCGTTCCGGGTCATCACGACCGGCGAAATCATGTGGCGCAAGGGGCTGGAATATGCGCTGCTGGCCATCCGGCGGCTGCGCGACCGGGGCGTTCCGGTGCGGTTTGACATCATCGGCGACGGGCCGGAGAGGCAACGCCTGCTGTATACGATTCAAGACCTGGAACTGGAGTCCTGTGTGGTCCTCCACGGCCGGTTGAAGCCGGCCGACGTGGCGGCGCGACTGGCCGAAGCGGACGCGTTCCTGCTGACGAGTTTGAGCGAGGGCATCGCCAATGCCGCGCTGGAGGGGATGGCCTGTGGCCTGCCGGTGGTATCAACCGACGTCGGCGGTATGGCCGAGGCGGTGACCGACGGCGTGGAGGGGTTCCTGGTGCCGCCGCGCGACGGCGAAGCGGCGGCCGAGGCGTTACGGCGTCTATGGGATGAGCCGGCGCTGCGCGACCGGATGGGCGCCGCCGCTCGCCGCCGGATCGAACGGGATTTCGACCTGCGCGACCAGATCGACGCCTTCGCCGCGTTGTTCGCGGAGGTTTCCCGGGCATGAGGCTCATCATGGTCGTCTCCCGCTTTCCGCAACTGTCGGAAACCTTCATCGCCAGCAAGTTTGCCGGCCTGGTCGATGCCGGCTGGGATGCCCACATCGTCTGCGCCGAGGAGGGATCGTGGGACGACTTCCCCCGGCTGGCGGCCCGGCCGGAGCTGCGCCGCCGCGTCCATCGCCAATGGCCCCACGAGCCGGCCTGGAAGGGGGCCCTGCTCTGGCCGATCGCACTGGCGACTACCTTCCTGCGCGTCCCCTCGGTCGCGGCTCGCTACTGGCGCCAGGGACGGCGGCTCGGCCGCCGGCTGGCGCGCCGCTTCTACCTCGACGCGGCCATCATCGCCCTGTCGCCCGACATTGTCCACTTCGAGTTCGGGTCGCAAGCCACCGGCCGCACCGACCTGGGCGAGCTGCTCGGCTGCCGCCTGAGCGCCAGCTTCCGCGGCTACGATCTGAACTACGTGGGGCTGGATGACCCCGATTACTACGCGGACTTATGGCGCGATGTGGACGCCATCCACGTCCTGGGGCTGGATTTGTGGCGGCGGGCGCTACGGCGCGGCTGCCCGCCCGACATGCCCCACGCGGTCATCCCCCCGGCCATCGACGTGGAGATGTTTCGCGCGGACAGCGGCGACCGCGCACGAGTCGTTGGCGACGTGGGGACGGCGGAGCGGCCGTTGCGCGTGCTCAGCGTCGGCCGCCTGGAATGGAAGAAGGGGTATGAGTACGGCCTGGCGGCGGTTCGCCGCCTGATAGACAGCGGCATCGCGGTCGAGTATCGCATAGTCGGCGGCGGCGCGTATTTCGAGCCACTTGTTTTTGCCCGCCACCAGATGGGACTCGATGGCGCGGCCGAGTTCGTCGGGCCGCAACCCCATGCCGCNGTCGTAGAGCAAATGCGCTGGGCCGACGTGTTCCTGCATCCGGCNGTGTCCGAGGGATTCTGCAACGCGGTCATCGAAGCCCAGGCCATGCGGCTGCCCGTGGTGGCCAGCGACGCCGACGGTCTGGCGGAAAACGTGGCCNACGGCCGCACCGGCTACGTCGTGGCGCGACGCGACCCGNCGGCGATGGCCGAAAAGATGGCGCTGCTGGCCGGGGATGGCGCGGTGCGTCGCCAGATGGGCGCGGCCGGGCGAGAGCGGGTCGAGCGCTGTTTCGCGCTGCCGCAGCAGATTGCCGAATTTGACCGGTTTTTCCGGGAGGTGGTGGCGGGCGATGCGCGTTGACCTGATCTGGATCGAGTCAGTGGCCGCGCCGGCGCCTGCCTGGCGGTTGGGCGCGACCCGCACAGCCGCGCCATTGCCGCGAGAAGTGGCCGAAGCAGCCGCCCGCCGCGATCCGGCCGCCGGCGCTGTCCTGTTCTGGGACGCGGCCTTGGGCGCGCCGGATGCGACGGCCGTCGAGACTCTTCTGCGCGATCCGGCCGACGTGTGGCATGCCGGTCTGGCGTTGGGCATGGGCGGCTTGCCGCGGATGATCGATTACGTTGATCCGGTGTGGCGCTTCAACCGCGACCCCGATCCGGATATCAGCACGACGTCGTGGCGGCTGTCGCTGGGCGCGTGTCTGGCGCGGTCGGCCGTGCTCGAACGCCTGGGCGGCCCGGACCCGCATTTCGCGACGCTGGCCGGCGCGGCGCTGGAGATGGGCCACCGCTGGATCCGCGGTGGGGCGCTCATGCGGCACGTGGCCGGGCTGGCCCCGCGCGCGGCAGGTGTGCCGTCGCGCCGCGATCTGCCTTTGGACGACGAGATCCGATTCTTGCGCCTGCGCTACGGCCGGATCTGGACGGCGTGGGCCTGTTGGCGGCGCTGGCGGCATGGTGGAGGACGGGTTGAGACCGCGCGGGCCTATCGGCGGCNGCACGCGCCCGGCGCAAAGGCGGCGGGCGTTCTCCACCCGCTGGTCGCGGGCGACCCGGGGGTGGGTGCAGGAGGGTCGGCCGTCTCAGTCTTGATTCCGACGCTGGATCGCTACCCGCACCTGTTCAACCTGCTGGCCCAGTTGCGCGAGCAGACCGTCCGGCCGCTGGAGATCGTCGTCGTGGATCAGACGGCGCGCGAGCGACGCGACACGCAGTGGCCGGGGCGATTCGCCGACTTGCCGTTGCGCGTCCTGTGGCGCGACGTGGCCGGGCAGTGCTCGTCGCGCAATGCCGGGCTGGCAGAGGCGCGCGGCGATTTCGTCCTGTTTCTCGACGACGACGACGAGATCGAGCCCGATCTCATCGCCCGTCACCTGGCTTTTCTGCAACGGTTCGCCGCCGACGCGTCGTGCGGCGTGGCCCACGAGGCCGGGACCGGGCCGTTGCCGCCGGAGTTCGGGCTGATCCGCGACAGCGACGTGTTCCCGACCAATAACTCGTTGCTACGCGTGGATTCCCTGCGCGGTTCGGGCCTGTTTGATCTGGCCTACGAGAANGGGGAGCGGGCNGANCACGATCTGGGGATGCGCCTCTACCTGTCCGGCGCTAAACTNCTGCTCAACCCGGCGGCGGCCGTCGTCCACCTGCACGCGCCGCGCGGCGGGTTGCGGCAGCACAAGGCGCGGGTGGTGACCCGCTCTTCCAGCCGCGGCTCGGTGTGGCAGCGCCAGTTTTTGGCCCCCACTGAGGCTTACCTCTGGTCGCGTTACTTCAGCGCCGAGCAGGCGCATGAGGCGTCGCTGATCCGCACGGTTGGCGCGTTGCGCGGCCGGGGCAGCAAGGCGCGGCGGCTGGCGCGGGCGGCGGCCATGTTGCTGCTGCTGCCCGATACGTGGCGGCAAAATAAAGCCCGGCTGGCCGCCGGGCGAGCAAT
>JAACJX010000687.1 GCA_014237545.1 Ardenticatenia bacterium
CATCGACGAGCGAGATATCACCGCCATTTATCTGGGCGTCGGCCCGCAATACGCCCCCAACCCGGCCGGGGGCGACAACAGCCTGGTCGATATGGCCGTGGCCAAGAAATATGACTTGCCGGAGTTCTACGTGCTCTATCTAGGCGGATACGAAGCCCACAAAAACATCCTGAACCTGCTCCAGGCCTATACCTACGTGGCCAAGGCGTTGGGCGAGGAGTACCCGCTGGTGCTGGCCGGCAAGAAGCCGCCGGCCGTCTCGGATACCTACCCCGACTACGATGGCATGATCGAGCGGGCCGGCTTGTCGAAATACGTGCGCTGGATCGGATACGTCGATGAAGAGGACAAGCCGCTGCTCTACCGCAACGCCGAGGTATTCGTCTTTCCCAGTCGGCGCGAGGGGTTTGGCCTGCCGCCGCTGGAGGCGATGGCCTGCGGCACGCCGGTCGTCGCCAGCGACAGCGGCTCGCTGCCGGAGATCGTCGGCCCGGCCGGTTTCGCCATCGATCCCGACGATGTGCGCAACATGGCCGGCGCAATCATCGCGATCATTATGCAAGAGCCGCTGGCAGCCGACCTTCGCCGCCAGGGACTGGACCAAGCGGCCAAGTTCACCTGGGAAAACACGGCCGTGGAGACACTGAAAGTGTATGATCGGGTTTTGAGGAAGTTACGAGTGACGAGTGACGAGTGACGAGTTCAGATACGAGATACGGGCTCATACTACGCACTGACCTACTGACTAATTGGCGCACTGACTCACTAATATTGGATACTGAAGATGACCTTCAACAACACTTACACAGGCAAAACCGTTCTAATCACCGGCCACACCGGCTTTAAAGGCTCCTGGCTCACGACCTGGCTGCTCGAACTCGGCGCGAAGGTTGTCGGCTACAGCCACCCCGAGCCGCCGACACGGCCGAGCAACTTCGCGGCCTCAAATCTGGCCGAGCGCGTCACGGACGTGCGCGGCGACATCCGCGACTACGACCACCTGCTGGAGACCATTGCCGCCCACCGGCCGGAGATCATCTTCCACTTGGCCGCCCAACCCATCGTCCTGCGCTCGGTCGAGCTGCCGAAGCTGACCATCGACACCAACGCCGGCGGCACCGTCAACGTACTGGAGGCGATCCGGCACAGTGATAGCGTTCGCGCCCTGGTCAGCATCACCACCGACAAGGTCTACGAGAATCAGGAGTGGCTGTGGGGCTATCGCGAGACGGACCAGCTCGGCGGCCACGATCCCTACAGCGCCAGCAAAGCCATGGCCGAGCTGGCCATCGCCGCCTATCGCAGCACCTACTTCGCGCCAGAGACGTACGGTCACTCCCACCACGTGGCCATCGCCTCGACGCGGGCCGGCAACGTCATCGGCGGTGGCGACTTCGCCGACTACCGGCTGGTGCCCGACTGCATGAAGGCGCTAATGGACGGCCGGCCCATCGGCGTACGCAATCCGCTCAGCGTGCGGCCGTGGCAGCACGTGCTGGAGCCGCTCAGCGGCTATCTGTGGCTGGGGGCGCAGTTGCTGGAAAACGGCCCGGCCTGCGGCGAGGCGTGGAACTTTGGCCCGCTGGAGCAGAAGGGCGTGCCGGCGCAGGCGCTGGCCGAGAAGCTGGTCGAGCTGTGGGGCAGCGGCTCGTGGGTCCACACACGGCCGGGCTATGCCGAGGTCGAGACTGGTCTGCTGCGGCTGAGCTGGGACAAGGCGGCCCACCGCCTGAACTGGCGGCCGGTCTATACGTGGGTCGACGCGCTGGGTGAAATAACCGACTGGTTCAAGGCGTTCCAGGCCGGCGAGGACATGCACGCCGTCACACGCCGCCACATCCTGAAGTACACCGACCGCGCCCGCGAGTTGGGACTCGACTGGGCATCCGGTTAATTCCCCCAATCCAATACCGTGATCGCCGTTCGAAAACCCGGCCGCTGGGTCGTGCTCGTCTGCCTGCTGGCGCTGGCGGGGATCATTCTTTCCCGGCTGGCCTGGTTTGATTTCGCCTGGGAGGGGCGTATTCCTCTCGAGCGCGTTACCTGGCAGCCGCTCTCAATCCGTGACGTGCCGATCAATGTTCTGCTGTTTGTGCCCTTGGGCTTCGGCCTGGCGGGCTGGCGGGCGAGGCGAGCAAACGGCCGTCAAGAACTGAGTGCCGGCCGGGTCTTGCTCATCAGCCTAACCTTATCGGTCGCTCTGGAAGCGGCGCAACTCTGGTTGCCAGAGCGCGTGCCGTCGGCGGCCGATGTAATTGCCAACGGGCTGGGGGCGCTGGCGGGCTACGGGCTGTTTCGAGCGTGGGAGATGGGGTTCGGCAATGCCCTCGGCCGCTATGCCACACGCCGCAACCTACTCATCGGCCTGGGTCTCTACGTGCTTGGAGCGGCGCTGTTGACCGCCTACCTTAACCATAGCGCCCGCTTGGACAACTGGGATACGACTTTCCCGCTTGTCGTCGGCAACGAAGCTGTCGGCAGGCGACAATGGAGCGGTCGAGTCGAGGTGCTGCAACTGGCCGCTGGCTTGCGCGATACGCCGGACTTCACCGCTCGTTATGACTTCACCGGCGAAGCGCCTTTCGCGGATACCAACGCCACTGCTGCCCCGGCGCTGCGGTGGCGCGAAGGGCCGGCCACAGCACAGGCCGGGGCGGGCGTCAATATCGGGCAGGGCGAATGGCTGGCCACCGAAGAGAGCTATAGCGGCTTCTCAGACGTTGCTCGACGTTTCAATGCTTTTGCCATTCAGGCGCTCGTCAGTTCAGCCGACCCGGCGCAACGCGGCCCGGCGCGGATTGTATCTGTATCGGCCGACGCCGAGCAGCGGAACATTACGCTGGGTCAGGAGCGGGACGCGCTAATCATTCGCCTGCGCACGCCGGCCGGCGGCGAAAACGGCCAGAAGCCGGAAGTGCTCGTCCCGGGGGTCTTTGTTGACGGGCGGCCGCGCGATATCACCGTGCAATACGACGCGCCGATGCTGCGCGTGCGGGTAGATGGCGAGTCCTACGCCCTGTCGTACGCGCCGGGGCTGGCCTTCTTTCCCGGCTTCGCCACAGAGAATCGCTGGGCGGTGACGATGGCGGGCAATCCCCATCGCTACGATTATGCCTATTGGGGAGTCGTGATCGGGCTGGCGGTCGCGGTCTTCGGCGGGTTGCAGCTCGGTCACCGGTTGAGGAACAGGGATAGCCAGAGTTAACGAGGGGGTCTGTTCCCGCGCCAATCCAACCGTCGGGCCGCGCCTTTGTCCAGGAACCACATCGGATCCTCCTCATCCACGTACCGGATGCGCTGCGCCGGATAGCGAACAGGATCGCCAACGTAGAAAGTGCCGTGCACGGCGTCGGCCTTGTTCGCGCCGGCAACGAGAAAAACCACAAGGTGCGCGTCATTGAACGCCGGCGGCGTCAACGTCACCCGACCGGCCGGGCGGCCCTGGTAATCGGCCGTGACGGCGATCACCGGGGTATCCACCTCCACCGGCGAGCCGGGGAAGAGGGAGGCCGTATGGCCGTCTTCACCCAACCCCAACAACACCAGATCAAAGCGCGGCCACGGGTGCGGCGCGC